>NZ_JAVFVX010000069.1:0-42513 GCF_033441795.1 Streptomyces sp. ADMS
GCGGTCGGATTCCCGCCGCCGACCAGGCGCGTTGACCGTCGGCGGCTCAGTCGGAACTGCCCAGGAAATTACGGCGCAGGACACTGGGCCGCCGTCGCCTCGCCCGCCACTGTCACCCGGTCCAGCAGCTTCTCGTACGTCGCCCGGTCGAACTCGCCCGCCACCGGCGCCAGTACGGTCGCCGTCGACAGGGCCACCGCCCGGGTCAGGCGGGCGGGCCACGGGAGCCGGTCGACCAGGCCCGACAGCAGGCCCGCGACCACCGAGTCGCCGGCGCCCGTCGGATTGCCCCGGACACGGGTCGGCGGGGTCGCTCGCCAGCAACCCTCCGGGGTCACCGCGAGCAGGCCGTCCGCGCCCAGTGAGGCCACCACGGCCCGTGCACCGCGCCTGCGGGCGTCCCGGGTGGCTTTCGACGGCTCGTGGGAGCCGGTGAGTTCGGCGAGTTCACCGGCGTTCGGCTTGACCAGGTCGGGGCGGGCCGCGACCCCTCGCCTGAGCGGCTCACCGCTGGTGTCGAGCAGCACGGGTACGGCGGCTGCGCGGGCGGTGCGGATGAGGCCGGCGTACGCGCCCACCGGCACCCCCGGCGGCAGGCTGCCGCACAGGGCCACCGCGGAGACGGACGGCAGCAGCCCCTCGTACACGTCCTGGAAGGCGGACCACTCGGCCGGGGTGATCTGCGGGCCGGGCTCGTTGAGGTGGGTCGCGTCCGACGTCATGCCTGAGGCCGTGCCGTCGAGTACCGCTATCGTGCGGCGAGTCGAACCCGAGACCGGGACCAGGGCGTCCAACACACCCAATGTGGCAGTCAGTTGGTCCTGTACGGCCCGTCCGGTCGGGCCGCCCGTGAAGCCGGTCGCCGTCACCTCGTGACCGAGGGCGGCCAGTACGCGGGCCACGTTCAGGCCCTTGCCGCCCGGGTGTTCGGTCACCGAGGTGACCCGGTGGGAGGTGTACGGGCGTAACTCCCGTACGCGGTACGTGATGTCGAGAGCGGTGTTCAGTGTGACCGTGAGGATCAACCCGGCCCACCTCCCTCTTTCTCGCCCTTACCCGCCCTCACGGGTCAGGGGAGTTGGGGCTTCACTACCCAACTCCCCTTGCGCATCACTCCCTTGACGGCGAAGTCCGCGTCCAGCAGTACCAGGTCCGCGTCCTTGCCCGGTTCCAGGGAGCCCACCCGGTCGTACATCCCCAGCAGCCGGGCCGGGTTGGCGGACAGGGCGGCCACCGCGTCGACGACCGGGATACGGTCGACGGTGACCGCCCGCCAAAACGCACGGTCCAGGGTGAGCGTCGACCCGGCGATCGACCCGCCCTCGACCAGCCGCGCCACGCCCCCGCTGACCTCGACCTCCAGCGGGCCGAGCAGATAGCGGCCGTCGCCGAAGCCGGCGGCGTCCATGGCGTCGGTGATGAACGTCACGCGGTCCGTGCCCGCGTGATGGAACGCGAGTTGGAGGGCCGCGGGGTGCAGGTGCGTGCCGTCGTTGATGAGTTCGACGGTCACGCGCTCGTCTTCGAGGAGGGCGGCGATCGGGCCGGGGGCACGGTGGCCCAGGGCGGGCATCGCGTTGAAGAGGTGCGTGGCGACGGTGGCGCCCGCGTCGATGGCCTCCACCGTCTGCTCGTACGTCGCGTCCGTGTGCCCGATCGCCGCGAGGACGCCGTGCTCGGCGAGCAGCCGGACGGAGTCGAGGCCGCCGGGGAGTTCGGTGGCGAGGGTGACCATCCTGGCGTGGCCGCGCGCCGCGTCGATCAGTTTCCGTACCTCCGCCGGGTCCGGGTCGCGCAGCAGTGCCTCGGAGTGGGCGCCTTTGCGGCACGGTGAGATGAAGGGGCCCTCGAAGTGCACGCCGGCGATGTCGCCCTGCTCGGCGAGCTCGGAGAGGAGGCCGGCCTGGGCGGTGAGGGTGTGCATGTCGCCGGTGACCGTGCTGGCCACGAGGGTGGTGGTGCCGTGGGTTCTGTGGGTGTGGATGCCCTTGAGGACGTCGTCGGCGGTGCCGGACGTGAAGGAGGCGCCGCCGCCGCCGTGGTTGTGGATGTCCACGAAACCGGGGACGAGCCAGTGGTCGCGTACGTCGATGACTTCGGTGTTCTCCGGGGCGTGCCGGGCGATTCGGGTGCCCTCGACGACCACTTGACCGCCGTCGTCGATTCCTGTGGGGAGTACCGCTCGGGCGCCCCTGAGTACCAGGCTGTGGGGAGGCCGCGGGCCGGTGGGGGCTGTTCGCGCCCGCGCGGCGGAGCCGCACATGTCAGGGCTCCGCGCCCCTGCGTCCGCTGCCCCTGGGTTCGTTGCCATCAGGCGGATACCTCCGTGGGGTCGAGGTCGGGGTCGGTAGTGGTCAGGAGGTCCCAGGCGAGCAGGCCCGCGCCCAGGCAGCCTGCCGTGTCTCCCAGGGCTGCGGGGACGATTTCCGGGAGCTTCTGGAACGTGATCCGCTGTTGCACCGCGGTGCGCAGCGGGGTGAACAACGTGTCGCCCGCCTCCGCCAGGCCGCCGCCGATGATCAGGGTGCGGGGGTCCAGCAGGGTGAGGGCGGTGACCAGGCCGTCGGCGAGGGCGTCGATGGCGTGCTGCCAGACCTGGCGGGCTTTCGGGTCGCCGGAGTCGACGGCCCTGGCGCAGTCCGCCGCGTCCGCGCCGGGGTCGCCGGAGGCCGCGGCCCATGCCTCGCTCACCGCCGATGCCGAGGCGTACCGCTCCAGACAGCCGCGTCGGCCGCACGGGCACGGGGTCCCGCCGGGCCGTACGACGATGTGGCCGATCTCGCCCGCGAAGCCGTGCGCGCCCGCCTCCACCCGGCCGTCGATGCCGATCGCGCCCGCGATCCCGGTGCCGAGGGAGACGAAGAAGAAACGGTCGGCTCCCTGGCCGGCCCCGATCCGTCCCTCCGCGAGGCCGCCCGTCCGTACGTCGTGGCCGAGGGCGACGGGCAGGCCGAGCCGTTCGGTGAGCAGCGCCCGCAGGGGCACGTCATGCCAGCCGAGGTTCGCCGCGTAGACGGCGAGGCCGTGGTCGGCGTCGACGATGCCGGGGACGGAGACACCGGCCGCGGCGGCGCTCTCGCCGAGGTGGGCGATGCCGTGCGCGCGCAGGTCCGCGGCGAAGCCGAGGATCTCCGCCACGACGGCGTCGGGGCCGCGCTCGCGTCCGGTCGGCCGGCGCGCCTGGTGGAGCAGGGCGCCGTCCGGCCCGATCAGGGCGGCTTTCATCGCGGTGCCGCCCACGTCGAGGGCGATGACATGTCTCACGGGGACAGTGTGGCCCGTCGACCCGGAAGAGGTCTAGTCCACTCGTGTGGTGTAGACCTTGTGAGGGGTAGGAAGATGAACGTACCAATGAACACATGTGTGAACGACCAGTGGAGTTACTGCAGTGCAGCGGCGTAGGACAGCAATGATCGCGGCGGTGTCCGCACTCGGGATGACGGCGGCAGTCGGCGGTTGCGGAGGTGCCGGCTCGGGTGAGGTCACCCTGAAGCTGGTCGCCGCCGACTACGGCGACTCCGATGCCAACAGCTCCCAGAAGTACTGGGACAAGCTGGTCGAGGAGTACGAGAAGGCCAACCCCGACGTGAAGGTCGACGTCAGCGTCTACTCCTGGAACGACGTCGACCGCAAGGTCAAGGAGATGGTCGCCGCCGGTGACGCGCCCGACATCGCGCAGATCGGCGCGTACGCCGACTACGTGGCCAAGGACGCGCTGTACCCGGCCGACGAACTGCTCTCCATCCCGACGCAGGCCGACTTCGTCGCCCAGCTGGCCGACGCCGGAGAGGTCAGGCGCACCCAGTACGGCATGCCCTTCGCCGCCTCCACGCGCCTCCTCTTCTTCAACAGGAAGCTCTTCACCGAGGCCGGCCTCACCCCGCCCACCACCTGGAGCGAGCTGGCCGCCGACGCCGCCGTGCTGAAGGAGGAGGGCGTGAAGTACCCGTACGCCCTCCCGCTCGGGCCCGAGGAGGCGCAGGCCGAGGCCATGCAGTGGCTGCTCAGCGGCGGCGACGGCTACACCAGCGCCGTCGGCACCTACGGCATCGACTCCCCGCAGAACATCCAGACGTTCACCTGGCTCAAGGACGAACTCGTCGACAAGGGCCTCACCGGCCCCGTCGCCCCCGGCAAGCTGAACCGGGCCGACGCCTTCGCCGCGTTCGCGCGCGGCGAGGTCGGCATGCTCAACGGGCACCCCACGCTGATGAAGACGGCCGTGGCCAACGGGGTGGACGTCGGCATGGTGCCGATGCCGGGCAAGGAGAGCTCGACACGGTCCGCGATGGGTGTCGCCGACTGGATGATGGCCTTCAGGAAGAACGGCCACCGGAGCGAGGCCGGCGCGTTCCTCGACTTCGTCTACGACGAGAAGAACGTGCTCGCCTTCTCCCGCGAGTACGACCTGCTGCCGGTCACCACGTCCGCCTCCAGGACGATGTCCACCGCCGCCCAGGACAAGGACCTCGCGCCCTTCCTGGAGGAACTCCCGTCCGCCCAGCTCTATCCGGTCGGCAAGACGTCCTGGGCGCAGGTCAGCGCGGACATCAAGGAACGGATCGGTACGGCGTTCGCGGCGAACGGCAACCCGGCGACAGTCCTCACGGAGCTCCAGACGCAGGCCAACTCGGCGGACAACGAAAAGGAAGACGCCGAGTAGGCCGACGGGCCATGGGGCGCCGGGGACGGGAGGCAGGGCCATGGAGGGAGGACCTTGAGGGCAGGACCAGGACCAGACCTCGGGGTGCGGGCCGGGAAATGTTGCACGGCCGAAACGTCCGGGGCATTGGATCAAGTCTCCTGATGCGGGAGTCTCTACGCGCGTCCACAAAACGTGACGCGTGTGTCTCCCAGGGGAGCGGTTGCCGTGCGAGAAATGGGCCGGATTCGGGGCGGGCGCCGGGGCGAGCGCCGAAACCGGCGCCGGGGGCCGGTGTCCGCCGCCGCGCTGGGGCTGAGTTCCGTGCTGGTGCTCGTGCCGGCGCTGGGCGGCTGCGGTACGGGCGCCGAGGGGTCCGGCGGGGTCACCCTCACCGTGGTCGCCACCAACTACGGCGACGACGTCGTCAAGAACTCGGAGTCGTACTGGAACAGAATCGACACCGCCTTCGAGGCCGCCCACCCCGGCATCAGCCTCGACGTCAGGGTGTACGACCCCGGCGAGGCCGAGGCGCAGGTCGCCAAGATGGTCGCCGCCGGCGACCCGCCCGACATCGCCCAGATCAGCGGCTACGCCGACTACGCGGCCAAGGGCGACCTGTACCAGGCCGACGACCTGCTCTCCATCCGCGTCCAGGCCAACTTCCTGCCCAACCTCGTCGACGCCGGCAGCGCGGGCCACACCCAGTACGGCCTGCCGTTCCTCGCCTCGACCCGTCTCCTCTACGTCAACAAGACCCTCTTCGCCGAGGCCGGCCTCGAACCCCCCACCACCTGGGCCGAGTTGCGGAACGCGGCGCAGGTCCTCGACGAGCGGGGCGTGAAGTACCCGTACGCGCTTCCGCTCGGGCCCGAGGAGGCGCAGGCCGAGACCCTTCAGTGGCTGCTCGGCGGAGGCGGCGGCTACACGGGCGACACCGGCGAGTACGACATCGCCTCCCCCCGCAACATCTCCACGCTCACCTGGCTGCGCGACCGCATGGTCGGAGACGGCCTGACCGGCCCGGTGTCCCCGGACCGCCTCAACCGCAAGGCCGCGCTCCGGGCCTTCGTGGACGGCGAGGCGGGCATGGTCAGCGCGCCGGGGGCGCTGGTGCGGGAGATCGGGCGGTCGGTCGAACCGGTGGCGTACGAGGCGGTCCCGATGCCGGGCCGCACGGCGGGCGTGACGACAGCGACCGTCGGCACGTCGGACTGGATCGCCGCCTTCAAGCACCGCGGCCATGCCGAGGAGATCGGTACGTATCTGAACTTCCTGTACGAGGACAAGAACATGGTGGATCTCGCGGGCACGTATCAGCTGCTGCCGGTGACGTCGTCGGCGGCCACGTCGATGCGCGCGAACAAGACGTACGAGTCCCTGTGGGACGGCCTGGACGCGCTCGGCGCCGCCCAGTTGTACCCGATAGGCAAGCCGACGTGGACGGCCACCAGCCGCGACATCCAGGAGACGAT
The DNA here is from genome assembly GCF_033441795.1 of Streptomyces sp. ADMS. Taxonomy (NCBI): domain Bacteria; kingdom Bacillati; phylum Actinomycetota; class Actinomycetes; order Kitasatosporales; family Streptomycetaceae; genus Streptomyces; species Streptomyces sp. ADMS. The sequence goes on from NZ_JAVFVX010000069.1 coordinate 6,118, forward strand.
CGGCGGGGCGGTGCTGGAACGGGGGAGCCCGGCCAAGGTGCTGGGGGCGATACAGCGGGGGGCCGCGGCGGCGGAGGCGGCGGAAGCGGAAGCGGAGTGACTTCCGGTGTCAGTGGTGGGGGCTACGGTTCCTTCCATGGACGGGGAGCAGCTGGGGCGACGGGAACAGGACGTTCTCGCGCTGGAGCGCCGGGGGTTCGCGGGGCCGGGCGCGAAGGAACGGGCGATACGCGAGGAGCTGGGGTTGGCGCCGGTGCGCTACTACCAGCTGCTCAACGCGCTCCTGGACGACGAGCGGGCGCTGGCGTCCGACCCGGTGACGGTGAACAGGCTGCGGAGGGTGCGGGAGGCGCGGCGGGGGGAGCGGTGAGGGCGGGTGGGGTGGAGACGCCGACCGGCGTCGAGAGGTTCGAGGGCGCGTGGCGAACGGGAGGAGACGGGCGGGTGGGGGGAAGGAGGGCGGATAGGGTCGGGCCCATGGACTCCCTGCCTACGCCCCTGACGCAGGCCGGCCGTGACGGGCTGGACGCCATCCTCGCTCAGCCCGGCGGCGCCGCCGTCGTCCTCGACTTCGACGGCACCCTCGCTCCGATCGTGCCCGACCCCGAGCAGGCCCGCGCCCACCCCGACACACTCCCCGCCCTCTCCGCCCTCGCCCCCAGCGTCGCCTCCGTGGCCGTTCTCACCGGCCGCCCCGCCGGTGTCGCGGTCCGGCACGGCGGTTTCGCGGGCGTGCCCGGACTGGAACACCTCGTGGTCCTGGGCCACTACGGCACGGAACGCTGGGACGCCGTGACCGGCACGGTCAGCGCCCCTGTCCCGCACCCCGGCGTCGCCGCCGTCCGCGCCGAACTGCCCGGGTTGCTCGAACGGTTCAGTGCCTGGCAGGGCACGTGGATCGAGGAGAAGGGCCGGGCCGTCGCCGTCCACACGCGGCGCGCCGCGGACCCGCAGGCCGCGTTCGAGGCCCTCCGCGAGCCCCTCGCCGACCTGGCGACCCGCCACGGCCTGATCGTCGAACCCGGGCGCCTCGTGCTGGAGCTGCGCCCACCCGGCATGGACAAGGGCGTCGCCCTTCAGAAGTACGTCCGCGAGAGCGGCGCCACCTCGGTCCTCTACGCCGGCGACGACCTCGGCGACCTCCCGGCGTTCGCGGCGGTGGAGAAACTCCGCCGGAACGGCATCCCGGGCCTGCTGGTGTGCAGCGGCAACAGCAGCGAGGCGGTGACGGAACTGGCGGAACGCGCCGACCTGGTCGTCGACGGCCCCGCAGGCGTCGTACACCTGCTGCGGACGCTCGGGCAGCGGGTCGTCAGTCGCTGAGCGCGTTCAGCTGGTCCAGGAACCACTGGGCCGGGGGCAGCGCGGTCGCCGCCGCGGCCAGCCGCTTCGTGCGCTCCGCCCGTTCCCCGGCCCCCATGTTCAGCGCCTCCTCCAGCGCGCGCGCCGTCTGAGTCACGTCGTACGGGTTCACCACGATCGCGTCCTCGCCCAGCTCCTCGTACGCTCCCGCCTCCCGCGACAGCACCAGCGCGCACCCCTCGTCGGAGACCACCGGGATCTCCTTGGCGACGAGGTTCATGCCGTCGCGGATGGGGTTGACGAGGGCCACGTCGGCGAGCCGGTAGGCGGCCAGGGAGCGGGCGAAGTCGTCCTTGACGTGCAGGACGACCGGGGTCCAGCCCGGGGTCCCGTAGGCAGAGTTGATGTCGTCCGCAACGCGCCGCACCTCGGCCGTGTAGTCGCGGTACACGGCGAGATCCTGCCGGGAGGGGTACGCGAACGCCACGTGCACCACCTGCTCCCGCCACTGGGGACGGTCCTCCAGCAGCTGCCGGTACGCCAGCAGGCCCCTCACGATGTTCTTCGACAGCTCGGTACGGTCCACCCGCACGATCGTCTTCCGGTCGCCCCCGCCGATCTCCGCCCGCAGGGCGGTCATCCGCTCCTCGACGTCCGCCGCGTGCGCGCGCCTGCGCAGGAAGTCCGCGTCCGCGCCCAGCCCGTGCACCCCGATCCGCGTGTCGCCGACGCCGTCGACCAGGTCCGTACAGCAGGCGGTGAACGCGTCCGCCCAGCGGCGGGTGAGGAAGCCCAGCCGGTCCGCGCCGAGCATGCCGCGCAGAAGCTGTTCGGAGATGTCGTACGGCAGCATGCGGAAGTAGTCCGCCGGTGCCCACGGCGTGTGCGAGAAGTGTCCGATCCGCAGGTCGGGGCGGAGTTCGCGCAGCATTCCCGGGACCAGGCACAGGTGGTAGTCCTGGACGACCACCGACGCGCCCTCGGCCGCCTCCTGGGCGAGCGCCGCCGCGAACGCGCGGTTGTAGGTTTCGTACGACGCCCACTGGCGCCGGAACTCCGTGTCGAAGACCGGCTCCAGCGGGGTCTGGTACAGCATGTGGTTCACGAACCACAGCACCGAGTTGGCGATGCCGTTGTACGCGTCCTCGTGCACGTCCGCCGGGATGGCGAGCATCCGTACGCCGTCCTCGGCCACCCCGCGCCGTACCGCCTCGCGGTCGCCGTCGCCGAGGGCCGAGCAGACCCACAGGGCGTCCGCGTCGGGTCCGATCGCCGACAGGCCGGAGACCAGCCCGCCGCCGCCGCGCCGGGCGTGCAGCGAGCCGTCCTCGCGAACCTCGTACGTGACCGGACCGCGGTTGGACGCGACCAGTACCCGGTAGTCGCCCATCGTGGAAGCCATACACCTCACCCGATTCCCTTGCCCGCGCTATTTTTCCTTTTGTCCCATACGGGATCGGTTCGGGCTGGACCGCAATCCTCGGATTGGAAGCCCCTTCCTTCGGGCAGGGAGCGGAGTCACAAGCCTCAACCTAGCCCGTCGCCGCTGCGCTCAAACGTACGATGCGACGGTATACGAGGTGCTCTGGCGTCACGCGCCCATACGGCGTGGCGCACACGTTGACGCCGCGTGGCAGAAGTCCTTGCCGCGCGGCGAACGTGCTCAAGCGACCCGGCGTGTCGCGTACTCCGCGATGTCCGCCATCGGCGGGCGTTCCTCCGTGTCCACCGAGTACGTGCGCGGCTCGAAACCGTCCTCTCCGCGCTCGAACTGGGTGAGCGAGGGGCGGATCAGATGGCCCCGGGCCAGCCTGAGCTGGGCGGTGCGGTAGATCGCGGCGGACATCCGGCCCAGGGCCTGGCCGTCCTGGTGGCGGTGCCTGCGCACGCCCACGTCGACCTGGGCCAGCGCGTCCAGGCCCACCAGGTGCAGGGCGTCGATCAGCATGCCCAGCTCCACGCCGTAGCCGACGGGGAACGGGAGCTGTTCGAGGAGCGAGCGGCGGGCCGCGTACTCGCCGCCGAGCGGCTGGACGAAGCCGGCCAGCTGCGGCCAGTGCATGTTGAGGAGGGGGCGGGCCATCAGTTCGGTGACCCGGCCGCCCTGGCCGGCCGCCTGACCGAGCGGGCGGTCGTACATCGCCTTGACGAGGTCGACACCCGGGTCCGTGAGCAGGGGGCCCACGATCCCGGAGACGAAGTCCGACGAGAACTCCTTCAGGTCGGCGTCGATGAAACAGACGATGTCCCCGCTGGTGACCAGGAGCGAGCGCCACAGCACCTCGCCCTTGCCCGGCGCGGCCGGGATGCGCGGCAGTATGTCGTCGCGGTGCACGACCCGGGCGCCCGCCGCGGCGGCCACCTCGGAGGTGCGGTCGGTCGATCCCGAGTCGATGACGACGATCTCGTCGACGAGCGGGACCTTCAGCATCAGGTCACGGCGGATGACGGCGACGATCTCGCCGACCGTCTCCTCCTCGTTGAGCGCGGGCAGGACGACACTCACCGTGGCGTTCGAGGAACGCTTCGCGGCGACGATCTTCTTCAGCGGGCGGTCGTCAACGGACCAGGAGCGCGTGCTCAGCCAGCGCTCGACGTCTTCCAGCACGTGCGGCTCTCCCTTGCTTTCTCATGGGAAGCGCGTGATCTGCATCTCGCGGTTCGGACGGCTTCCTCCACCATCCAAGCCTTCGGTTACAGTCTTGAACAACGCGGATGACCATCACATGTCCGAGGCCGTCAGCGTTCACAACTTCATACCGCTCATCCAGAGGGGCAGAGGGATACGGCCCGATGAAGCCCCGGCAACCCTCCAGCCGGTCTTGTCGCATGTCATGTGGCGAGGCTGCCGGCTCGGGAAGGTGCCAAATCCGTCTCACGGCGAGATGCGTCGTGAGGAAGATGAGGAGAAAGGGCCTCGCCTCCATGGCTGCGCAAACTGTCGAGAGCACCACTACCGGCTCCGTCACCCCTGTCGATCTCGGCCCCGCCGCCGCGCTCTCCTGCCGCGAATGCGGTCACCGTGTCCCTCTCGGTCCGGTGTTCGCCTGCGAGGAGTGTTTCGGCCCGCTGGAGATCGCCTACGACTTCTCCTCGTACGACACCGAGGAACTCCGCAAGCGCATCGAAGCGGGACCCGCGAACATCTGGCGCTACGCGCCCCTCCTGCCCGTCCCCGCGAACGTCGCCGAGAAGCCGAACATCAACCCCGGCTGGACCAAGCTCGTCCAGGCCGACAACCTCGCCCGCGAGCTGGGTGTCGACGTCGGCAAGCTCTTCGTCAAGGACGACTCCGGCAACCCGACGCACTCCTTCAAGGACCGGGTCGTCGCCCAGGCCATCGAGGCCGCCCGCGCCTTCGACTTCACCACTCTCTCCTGCTCCTCCACGGGCAACCTGGCCGGTGCCGTCGGCGCCGCCGCCGCCCGGGCCGGTTTCCGCTCCTGCGTGTTCATCCCGCACGACCTGGAGCAGGGCAAGGTCGTCATGGCCGCGGTGTACGGCGGAGACCTCGTCGGCATCGAGGGAAACTACGACGACGTGAACCGCTTCTGCTCCGAGCTGATCGGCGACCCGGCCGGCGAGGGCTGGGGCTTCGTCAACGTCAACCTGCGCCCGTACTACGCGGAGGGCAGCAAGACCCTGGCGTACGAGATCTGCGAGCAGCTCGGCTGGCAGCTCCCCGACCAGCTCGTCGTGCCCATCGCCTCCGGGTCGCAGCTCACGAAGATCGACAAGGGCCTCCAGGAGCTGATCAAGCTCGGGCTCGTCGAGGACAAGCCGTACAAGATCTTCGGCGCCCAGGCGGAGGGCTGCTCGCCGGTGTCCGTGGCCTACAAGGCCGGCCACGACGTCGTACGGCCGCAGAAGCCCGACACCATCGCCAAGTCGCTGGCGATCGGCAACCCGGCGGACGGGCCGTACGTGCTGGACATCGCCCGGCGCACCGGTGGGGCCGTGGAGGACGTGACCGACGAGCAGGTGGTCGACGCGATCAAGCTGCTCGCGCGTACGGAAGGCATTTTCGCGGAGACGGCCGGTGGCGTGACCGTGGGTGTCACGAAGAAGCTGATCGAGAACGGTCTGCTCGACCCGGCCCTCACGACCGTCGTGCTGAACACCGGGGACGGCCTCAAGACGCTGGACGCGGTGGCCGGGACGGGGCTCACCGCGACCATTCGTCCCAACCTCGATTCGTTCCACGAGGCCGGACTCGCGTAAGAGGTAGTTGTTCGTCTGCGGGCCGGTAGGGGCTGGTCGCGCAGTCCCCCCGCGCCCCTGTGGGGCGCGCCACCCGACCGGAGGTCGAAAGTCATGAGCGTTTCCGTCCGCATCCCCACCATCCTGCGCACCTACACCGGCGGGCAGGCCGAGGTGACCGCCGAGGGCGGGACCCTCGCCGAGGTCATCGCCGACCTGGAGAGGAACCACACGGGGATCGCCGCCCGGGTGCTCGACGACCAGGGCAAGCTGCGCCGGTTCGTCAACGTGTACGTCAACGACGACGACGTCCGCTTCGAGCAGGGGCTGGAGACGGCGACGCCGGACGGTGCGGGCGTGTCGATCATCCCGGCCGTCGCCGGCGGTTGATACCCGCCAGTAGTAACCGTCGGTAACATCGGTTACCGAGAGTTCATCGAATTGCCCCCTCCGTGAGAGAAGCGGAGGGGGCAATTCTCTATGGTTGAGCGCGGTACAGTTGGGGAACCCGCACCACTTCGCGAGTCGCACGCGTATGAGTTCTTGCCGCGCACCCAGCGAGAAGTAGCCAAAGTGTGCAGGCCTTTTGCGTTTTTTGTTCCCTATGTGGGGCCCGACTTGCCCTGAAGTCGCGTGAATTCTCCGCATATTCCACGACCTGGTGTGCCCGGATTTCTCGTCCAATTGACCTGTTGCAGAGGGCAGTTGGGCAGATACATTCGGCCGCGGTCGACGCGTTCCGGCGCACACTCCCACCGGTTGGGGGGGTGAGGTCTGACCCGGATCCGCGAAGTGCGGATCCGTGCAAGGGCCAGTAATAGGGGAGTTAGGCATGGCTCAGGGCACCGTCAAGTGGTTCAACGCGGAGAAGGGGTACGGCTTCATCGCGGTCGACGGTGGTGCGGATGTTTTCGTCCACTACAGCGCGATTCAGATGGACGGCTACCGCACCCTCGAGGAAGGTCAGCGGGTCGATTTCGAGATCTCGCAGGGCCAGAAGGGGCCGCAGGCGGACATGGTCCGTCTGGCGACCAGCTGAAGCAACGCGCCGGCGCACCGCAGCGACGTTCTTCTTCCTTCATTGAAGGATTCGAAGGGCTCGTACCTCGTGGGACCTCACGGGGTGCGGGCCCTTCGGCATGTCCCGGGCATGTCCCAGAGCATGGCTCCGGCGCGCCCGGGTCGTGCCTACCGGCCCGTAGGCGACCCCCTGTTCACCTGCGGATCTTCGAGAGCCGCTTGCACTCGGCAGGGGCGAGTGCTAATCATTGGCGTTAGCACTCTGAAGGCGAGAGTGATAACGAAGGACCGGGTCGGTGAGGCCCGCAGGCCACGTTGGTGCAAGGAACCATCGGGGCAGGCAGGCCGTCCGTCGCGGGCGCCAGCGCGGTCCGGAGCAATCCACCCCAGTCCGGGAGGACCACTTCACATGGCCAAGATCATCGCGTTCGACGAGGAGGCACGGCGCGGCCTCGAGCGCGGCATGAACCAGCTCGCGGACGCCGTCAAGGTGACGCTGGGCCCCAAGGGCCGCAACGTCGTCCTCGAGAAGAAGTGGGGCGCCCCCACGATCACCAACGATGGTGTATCCATCGCCAAGGAGATCGAGCTCGAGGACCCGTACGAGAAGATCGGCGCCGAGCTGGTCAAGGAAGTCGCGAAGAAGACGGACGACGTCGCCGGTGACGGCACGACGACCGCGACTGTCCTGGCCCAGGCGCTGGTCCGGGAAGGTCTGCGCAACGTGGCCGCGGGTGCCAACCCGATGGCCCTCAAGCGCGGCATCGAGAAGGCCGTCGAGGCCGTCTCCGGTGCGCTGCTCGACCAGGCCAAGGAGGTCGAGACCAAGGAGCAGATCGCTTCGACGGCCTCCATCTCCGCCGCCGACACCCAGATCGGCGAGCTCATCGCCGAGGCGATGGACAAGGTCGGCAAGGAAGGCGTCATCACCGTCGAGGAGTCCCAGACCTTCGGTCTGGAGCTTGAGCTCACCGAGGGTATGCGCTTCGACAAGGGCTACATCTCGGCGTACTTCGCGACCGACATGGAGCGCATGGAGGCGTCGCTCGAAGACCCCTACATCCTCATCGCCAACTCCAAGATCTCCTCGGTCAAGGACCTGCTCCCGCTCCTGGAGAAGGTCATGCAGTCGGGCAAGCCGCTGCTGATCATCGCCGAGGACGTGGAGGGCGAGGCCCTCTCGACCCTGGTCGTCAACAAGATCCGCGGGACCTTCAAGTCCGTCGCGGTCAAGGCTCCGGGCTTCGGCGACCGCCGCAAGGCGATGCTGAACGACATCGCGATCCTCACGGGTGGCGAGGTCATCTCCGAGGAGGTCGGTCTCAAGCTCGAGAACACCTCCCTGGACCTCCTGGGCCGTGCGCGCAAGATCGTCATCACCAAGGACGAGACCACGATCGTCGACGGTGCCGGCACCGCCGAGCAGGTCGCGGGCCGCGTGAACCAGATCCGCGCCGAGATCGAGAACTCGGACTCGGACTACGACCGCGAGAAGCTCCAGGAGCGTCTGGCGAAGCTCGCGGGTGGCGTCGCGGTCATCAAGGCCGGTGCCGCGACCGAGGTCGAGCTCAAGGAGCGCAAGCACCGCATCGAGGACGCCGTTCGCAACGCGAAGGCGGCCGTCGAGGAGGGCATCGTCGCCGGTGGTGGCGTGGCCCTGCTCCAGGCCACCTCGGTCTTCGAGAAGCTGGAGCTGACGGGTGACGAGGCGACCGGCGCCAACATCGTGCGTCTCGCTCTGGAAGCCCCGCTCAAGCAGATCGCCGTCAACGGTGGTCTTGAGGGCGGCGTCATCGTCGAGAAGGTGCGCAACCTTCCCGTCGGTCACGGCCTCAACGCCGCGACCGGTGAGTACGTCGACATGATCGCCGAGGGCATCATCGACCCGGCGAAGGTGACGCGCTCCGCGCTGCAGAACGCCGCGTCGATCGCTGCGCTCTTCCTCACCACCGAGGCCGTCATCGCCGACAAGCCGGAGAAGGCCGGCGCCGGCGCCGGCGCCGGTGGCGGTATGCCGGGCGGTGACATGGACTTCTGATCGACCTCTGGTTGATCACCGTCCTTCGTACCGAGGGCGGCACCCTTCTCCTGACGAGGAGGGTGCCGCCCTTCGGGCGTTCGGGAGCGGCCGGCCGGCTGATCCTCCCCGGTCCCCGGCCAGTGGCCGGGATCACAGCGAGCAGGGCGCGGGCACCGGAATGCGCGGACGGCCGGTGACAGTTGATGCACATGCACACACCTGTGGACGCACCCCGTGTCCGCACCTGTGTCCGCATCCACTTGACCGTCGTTCGACGTGCGGTCGACCCGCCACCTCGCCGAGGAGCCCCCCACGTGACCGACACGGCCACCACTCCCGCCGCAGCGCCCTCCCGCGCGGCCCGGATCCTGTCCCGCCCCCTCGCGATCAACGGCCTGACCGTGCCGAACCGCATCGTGATGGCGCCGATGACGCGCGCCCACTCGCCCGGTGGCGTCCCCGGCGAGGACGTGGCGTCGTACTACTCGCGTCGAGCCGCGGCGGGTGTGGGCCTGATCGTCACCGAGGGCACCTACGTCGGACACGACTCCGCCGGGCAGAGCGACCGCGTCCCCCGTTTCCACGGTGAGGAGCAACTCGCGGGGTGGGCGAAGGTCGCCGACGCCGTGCACGCGGCCGGCGGGAGGATCGTGCCGCAGCTGTGGCACATCGGCATGGTCAGGGAGGCCGGGCAGCCCCCGTACGCCGACGCCCCGGCGGTCGGTCCGTCCGGGCTGCGTCTGGACGGCACCGCGGGCAGCGGCAGGGAGATGACGCAGGAGGACCTGGCCGACGTCATCGACGCGTTCGCCGAGGCCGCGGTGGCCGCCGAGCGCATCGGCTTCGACGGAGTCGAACTGCACGGCGCGCACGGATACCTGATCGACCAGTTCCTGTGGGCCGGCACCAACCGCCGCACGGACGCGTACGGGGGTGACCTGCTCGCCCGTACGAGGTTCGCGACGGAGATCGTGGCCGCCGTGCGCGAGGCGGTGTCCGCGTCCTTCCCGATCATCTTCCGGTACTCGCAGTGGAAGTCGGACAACTACGACGCCCGTCTCGCCGAGACCCCCGAGGAACTGGAGTCGATCCTGACGCCGCTCGCGGCGGCCGGAGTCGACGCCTTCCACGCCTCCACGCGCCGCTACTGGCTCCCGGAGTTCGAAGGCTCGGACCTCAACCTGGCCGGCTGGACGAAGAAGCTGACCGGCAGGCCCACCGTCACCGTCGGCTCGATCGGCCTCGACGGCGACTTCATCCGGGGCTTCGCGGGCGAGGGCGCGCCGCTCAGGAGCATCGACGAGCTCCTGGACCGCCTGGAGAACGAGGAGTTCGACCTCGTGGCGGTCGGCCGCGCGCTGCTCCAGGACCCGGAGTGGGCGGCGAAGGTGCTGGAGGGCCGGACCGGCGAGCTGAAGGCGTTCGACGCGGCGGCGCTGGGGTCGTTGAGCTAGATCGGGCCGGATCCGGTCGGATCCGGCCTGAGAACATGGTGAAACCGATCGCCCGCAGGATTTCGCCAAAATTGCTGACAATTTTGCGGGCGATTGCTCCATTTGCCGGCCGCTTGTCGGCCATCCCTGTTGTTGTCACTGGAATCACAAAGAAAGCCTTCAGGAACGGCTGTTGGACTGTGCGGCGTCCGAAGAACGAGCCGTGAAGACAGTCGACAGGAGACAGCAGTGAAGCGCAGGTCAGTGGTCATAGGACTCACCGCCGCAGCCGCCGCGATGCCCGCAGTCGGATTCGCCTCCAGCGCCCGGGCGGCGAGCGGGGCCGCGACCGGGACCGCGGCAGACGCAGACGCGTCCCTGGTCTTCGACCCGGCCGCCTACACCGAGCAGACGACCGAGATCACCGACACCACCGGCACCGCCCACGAGGTGGTCTACCGCTTCTACAAGGCCATCACCTACGTGGCGAAGCCGGTGGACGCCACCTACCAGTGCCTGAACGTCAGTGTCCCCGTGAAGATCGACGGCACGGCCGTGGACGCCTCCGCCGCGCCCATCTTCCTCCCCAACGCCGTCGGCGGTTACATGCCGTCGTCCGTGGCGAACAACACCGGGATCGGCGGGGCCGCGTTCGGCGGCGGTACCAGCCGTGGGCAGCTGGCGCTCGCCGCCGGGTACGTCGTCGTCGAGCCGGGCGCGCGGGGTCGCAGCCTCGTCAACGCCAGCGGCGAGTACTACGGCACGGCGCCGGCGGCCATCGTGGACCTGAAGGCGGCCGTACGGTACGTCAGGTTCAACAAGGGCCGTATCCCGGGCAACGTCAACCGGATCGTCTCCTCCGGCACGAGCGCGGGCGGCGCCCTGTCCACCCTGCTCGGCGCGTCCGGCGACAGCCCGCTGTACGACTCCTACCTGGAGGCGATCGGCGCAGCCGACGCGAGCGACGCCATCTTCGCCGTCGGCGCATGGTGCCCGATCACCGACCTGGAGCACGCCGACATGGCGTACGAGTGGTGCTACGGCAGCAACAAGCTGCCCAGTGGCTCCCTGGTCGACCAGACGATCTCGAAGGAGCTGAGCACCGCCTACGGGGACTACGTGGCCACTCTCGGCCTGCGCGCGAAGGGCTTCGGCAGCCTCACCACCCGCAACCTCGACGAGTACCTGGTGAAGACCATCCTGGAGCCGTCGGCCACCACCTATCTCGCGGCGCTGTCGGACGCGGACCGCGCGACCTACCTGGCCGCGAACACGTCCATCAAGTGGGCCGACGGCAAGGCGTCCTTCACATGGGACGAGTTCCTCACCCACCTGGGCGCCCGCAGCAAGAACACGCCGGCGTTCGACGCCTTCGACCTGTCCACGCCGGAGAACAACCTGTACGGGACGGGGACCACCGCGGCCCGTCACTTCACCCTCTTCAGCCTGCGGCACGAGAGCGGCAGCAGCGCGCGCCTCGACGAGGACCTCCCGGGCAAGCTCAACCTGATGAACCCGATGTACCACCTCGTCGAGAACGTCAACCGGCACCGGGCGAAGCACTGGTGGATCCGCAACGGTGCCACGGACACCGCCACCTCGTACTCGGTCACGGGCAACCTCCACGCCCGCCTGAAGCAGCTGGGCGACGAGGTCAGCACCAAGTACTACTGGGACGCGGGCCACGGAGCGGACCAGGACCCCGGGGAGTTCCTGAAGTGGATCGGTGAGGTGTCGGGGTACTCGAAGTCGCGGGGCGCCGGGACGAGTTGAGACAGCCCACCAGCGACCGCCCCGCCCTGTGGACGCGCGGGGCGGGTCAGCAGCCCGATGGCCTCAGAGTGCCGAGTGCCCGAAGGAGACGACTTCCTCCGGATCAGTCGGCATACTCCTTGAGTTTCCCGGTGTGCAGAGTGATGCCCACGGGGCGCGGGATAGCCACGGTGGCCCCCCAGGGGTAGGACGGGACCTGCTGATACCGGCCGTCCTTCGGCTCGCTGAACACGGTGACGGTGCTGGTGTCGCGGTCGACGAGGAGGTGGACGGGGATGTCGGCGTCCGCGTAGCCGATGGGCTCGTCGATGCGGTGAGGAGGCCGGGTCGAGGTCCTTTGGTCCTGCCATGGCAACTCCCTCTGGTGAGGTTGCCAGGGAGGGCTACAGGTCACCCATCGGCGCGATGTCCACCTTCACCGGCGTGCCCCAGATTCGCAGGACCTCGTAGTCGGTGAACTCGTGGACCAGGCGGTAGGCGATTCCGGGGCGGGGGGCGCGGCGCTCGGCGGAGAGGTAGCGCTCGGCCTCCAGGCGGTCGCGGCGCGGGGTGCCGCACAGCTGCCAGACCTGGCCGGTCCAGACCTCGGGGAGCCAGCGCTGCTGGGGCTGGGGGCGGTCGGCGCGCACGCCGTAGCGGGACATCGTGCGCTCCGGGGCCGCCGATTCCGGGTCGGCGGGGCGGGCCCGCGGGTAGGTGCCGTTCTGCTGGGAGCGGCGGGCGCTGCGGCGGCGGGTCTCGCAGAGCAGGCACAGGTCACTGGCGCTCTCGTCCACCGGGCCGTTGGGGTGCTCGGCACAGCGGGTCGTGGGCGCCGACCCGGTCACCGTGTCGTCCAGGATCGCCAGGGCCCGCTTCAGGTCGGCCTTGATCTCGTGCAGTTTCGTGTCGGCGGTGTCGCCGCTCAGCGCGTCCCCGTGCTCGCCGAGGACGCGCAGGGCTCGCCCGAGGGCGGTCAGCTGGGCGTGGTTCACGGTGGTCGTCCCTTCGGCGTGCGTGCGTACATACGTGCGTGCGTTGCGCTGAGCGCTCAGCGGTCTCAACCGTCGCACACGCCACTGACAACGCGGGCGCGAGTGCGCGTATGCCGACCCCAGGTGGGGCCTACGCCTCGAACTCCGTCAGGTCGATGGCGTGCACGAACAGCTGGTGGCCGTACACAGGGTGTGTCGTCACCCGCTCCTCCGTCATGCCCAGCTTGCGGATGATGTTCTCGGAGGCGTCGTCGCCCGCCCTGCTGACGCTGACCACACGGTCGAGGCCGCGGTCCTGGAGTGCGAACTCCAGGGTGGCGTGGGCGGCCTCGGAGGCGTACCCCTGGCCCCAGAACTGGGAGCCGAGCAGCCAGCTGATCGCCACGTCGGACGCGACCTCCGGCAGGAACCCGGGCACGGACAGGCCCACCGCGCCCGCCAGTTCGCCCGAGGCGAGCAGTTCGACGGCGAAGAGGCCGAAGCCCTCCTCGTCCCACTCCTCCTCCCACCGCTCGATGGCCTCCGCCGTGTACTCCAGGTCGCGCACCGAGCCGTCGTCGATCCAGCGCATGACCTGGGAGTCCGCGTGGATCTCCGACAGGGGCACGAGGTCGTCGTCGGTCCAGCGGCGGAGGAGGAGGCGGGGGGTGTGGATCTCGGTCATGGGGCCCATCCTGCCCGACGGCCGGACCCATGGATGAATCAGTCCCGACGGCCGGACCCGTGGATGAATCAGTGGGGTGCCGCTGCCAGCGCTGCGCGCAGGTGGCCGTCGTTGTCCGCGAGGAGGCGGGCGGCCGTCGGGCCGTCGACCGAGCCGAGGACGACGAGGATGGCGTTCTTCGTCTCCCCGTCCGTCGCCGTGAGCGCCGCCTCGATCTCCTCGTCGCTCGCACCGGTCGCCAGGGCGACGATCCGGCGGGAGCGGGCCCGGAGTTTCTCGTTCGACGCCCTTACGTCGACCATCAGGTTCCCGTACGTCTTGCCGAGCCGGATCATCGTGATCGTCGACAGCATGTTGAGGACGAGCTTCTGGGCCGTGCCCGCCTTGAGACGCGTCGAGCCGGTCAGCAGCTCGGGGCCGACGACGATCTCGATGCCGTGCTCGGCCGCCGCCGCGAGCGCGCTGTGCGCGTTGCAGGACAGGCCGATCGTCAACGCGCCCAGCGTGCGCGCGTGTTCGACGGCACCGATCGCGTACGGCGTACGGCCGGACGCCGAGATGCCGACCACCGTGTCCAGGGCGGTGACGCCGAGCGCGTCGAGGTCGCCGGCCGCCAGCTCCCTGGAGTCCTCGGCACCCTCGACCGAGGTGACCATGGCCTCGGGGCCGCCCGCGATCACGCCCGTGACCTGCGCGGGGTCGGTGTTGAAGGTGGGCGGGCACTCGGAGGCGTCCAGCACGCCGAGGCGGCCCGGTGTACCCGCGCCCGCGTAGACCAGTCTGCCCCCGCGGGCCATCCGGGCCGCCAGGGCGTCGATCGCGGCGGCGATCTCCGGGAGCCGTTCGGCGACGGCGGCCGGGACGGTCGTGTCCTCGGCGTTCATCAGTCTGGCGATGTCGAGGGTGGGAAGCTGGTCGATCTCGGCCAGCTCCGGGCGGAACGCCTCGGTCGTCAGCGTCTCCAACTCCTCTTTCAGTGCACGGTAGTTGGAGGAGGCGTCAGCGGTGGAGGTCATGGCGTGCGGCTCTTTCCGATCTTCCGGTACGGCTGTGCCTACCGGTGTTGCGTCCATCGGTGTCACGGCCGTTCGGGTCACGGCTGTCCGGTGTCACGCCTGTTCGGCGTCATGGCTGCCGGTGTGCGGCCCGGACAGGGAAGGATCCGGGCGCGCGCGGGCCTAGCGGCGTGATGTCGTGTTGTTGCGCGGGGTGTGGCGGTGGGCCAGGGCCTCGTAGGAGGCGGAGAGCGCGGGTGCGGCGGTCTCGTACGTCCGTTGGGCCACACCTATGAACAGGCAGTCCACGACGAGGAGTTGGCTGGTGCGCGAGGACATGGCCGCCGGGCGCAGTTCGCTCTCGCGGGCCGTGGAGGTGGTGAGGATGTGGTCGGCGTACTGCGAGACGGGCCCGTCGGGCCGCCCGGTGATCGCGACGGTCGTGGCCCCGTGCTCGAAGGCGACGCGGAGCGGCTCGATGACGTCCCCGGTCGACCCCGAGTGCGTGATCGCGACGGCGACGTCCTTCGCACGCAGCTGCACGGCGTTGGTGACGGCGAGGTGCGGGTCGCTGTGGGCGTGCGCTATCAGCCCTATGCGCAACAGCTTCTGGGTGAGGTCCTGGGCGACCAGCCCGGAGGCGCCGACGCCGTAGATGTCGATGCGACGGGCGGCGGCCAGCGCGCTGACGGCCGCGGACAGCTGGGCCATGTCCAGCCCGGCGGCGGTGTCGGCGAGGGTCTGCTGCTCGTCGTACGCCAGCTTCGCCACGACGTCGGCGATCGGGTCGTCGACCGCGATGTCGGCGGTCACGGCGGGGGAGCGCCCCGACTGCTGCTGGGCGGCCAGGCCCGCGAGCGCGAGGCGCAGGTCGCGATAGCCGGGGTAGCCGAGGAGGCGGGCGGTACGGACGACCGTCGCCTCACTGGTGCCGGTGAGTTCGGCGAGGCCGGTGACAGTGAGGGCCGCGCAGCCGGCCGGGTCCGCGGCGACCGCCTCGGCGACGCGCTGCATGGAGCGGGTCATGGAGGGCGCCAGCGTCCGCACCTTGGCCGCGAGGGCGGCGGGCGCGGGCGGGGTGACACCCGAGATGCCGCTGGGCGTGGCGGTCGCGCCCGCTGCTCCGAAACTTTCCTTCACGTCTTGGGTCACATGATGAAAGATATTTTCCGTTCGGGCGTACGGTCAAGAGTGCGCACAATGGGTGCATGACCCCCACCGGCGACCCAAGCGCCCCCATCACCCCCTTGGAGCAGGCGTTGCACGCGGCACGCGCCCTCGTGCTCGCCGACCTGGTCGCGGGCGAGGTCGCCGAGGCGGATGTCGTCTCGATGGTCGAGGAGTCCGTCGTACAGCGGCGGTGGTGGGTCGAGCAGTGGCCGGACGGCGTGGACTTCGTGGCCGGGCTGGTGGCACAGGACGTGCAGGACGCGCTGCTGGAGAAGTACGGCCGCTGGCCGATCTGCCCGGTCTGCGGCGTCGGCGATCCGCACGCCCTGGAGGTGGAACCGGAGTTGGGGCCCGACCCGCAGTGGGTGTGCCACAAGGCGGGGGTGCGGGTGGCGGCGGTGGGCTCACTGGACGCGGCGCACGGCGGGACGTCGTCCTCGTGACCATCTACATTGACCCGCCCGTCTGGCCCGGCCACGGCCACGTGTGGTCCCACCTCGTGAGCGATGTCTCGTACGACGAACTGCACGCGTTCGCCGATGGGCTGGGGGTGCCCCGGCGGGCCTTCGAGCGCGACCACTACGACATTCCGTCGCATCGGTACGGGGATGTGGTGGCGGCCGGGGCGGTGGAGGTCAGCAGCCGCGAGGTGGTGCGGCTGCTGCACGGGGCAGGGTTGCGCAGGCGCAAGGAACCGGGCCGGGCGGACAGGGCGGATCGGTCGGGCGGGGCGAGCAGGTCGGGGGATCGTCAGCCGCGCAACTCGTAGGCCTGGAGCCCCTCGTCGTCGAGTTCCTCGCTCACCGGCACGAATCCGGCGCGGGCGATCACCGCCTGGGACGGGGCGTTGTCCGGCTCGATGGTCGCGTACAGGGACCGTACGTCGTCCCGGACCAGCGCCCACTCCGACAGCACGCGCAGGGCCTCCGTCGCGTAACCGTTGCCGCGGGCGCCTTCCACGAGGTCGTAGCCGACCTCGGCCTTGCCCTCCTCGTCGGGGGCGCCGTGGAAGCCCATGCCGCCGACCGCGCGGTCGTCCTCCCGGCGCACGAGGACGTACAGGCCGAACTCCGGGCGGTGTACGCCCGCCTCGTACGCCTTGGTCACCAGCCCGGCGGCCTCGCGCGTTCCCTCGAACGGGCCGCCCTCGATCCAGTCGAAGCCGCCCGTGCCGCCCGCGCTCAGGTCGGCGGCGGCGGCCGGGTTGACGCCCTCCAGCCGGAGACGTTCGGTGTCGAGGACGTGGTTGTTGCTCCAGCGCCACTCGGCGATGGGTGCGCGGCCGGGGAGGTTGGCGCGGCCGGTCGCCCAGAGGAGGGTCTGCCAGTGGTCGGGGCCGGGCTGGACGTGCGGGAAGATCCGGGTGAGTACGAACTCGGCCAGGTGCGCGGGCGGTTCGTACGACAGCCCCAGGCCCTCGGCCATGTCGTCGGCGTGCAGCAGCACTTCGGCGATGCCCATCGCGGCGAAACCCTCGCGGTTCGCGCTGCGGAACGGGTACGGGTGGAAGCCGCGTGCGTCGCGGGGAGCGGTGCGGACGGCGGCGGTGAGCAGGGCGCCGGTCGCCGTGATGACGTCGAGGATGCCCTCGTTGTCGGCGGGGCCCAGACCGTTCTCACGGCCGTCGATGGTGATCTGGAAGGGGACGTACGCGCTCTTCGCCCGCCCCGCCAGCTGGCCGGCGTACGCGATGAGGTCGCTGGCCACGTGCTCGGCCGTCCGTCGGCAACTCCACTCCAGCCGACCCGCGTTGATCTCCGCCCAGTCCCGGTCGACCGCCGGCCGCAGCAGCGCCACCACGCTCGCGACAGCCTCGTCCACTTCGTTCCCGCCCATGCTCAGCATGCGGCGAGGATAGGGGGTGAGGTGCGGGGGCGGACAGGGATTAAAGCGGCCCCGGGTCTGACTGGAGTCGCTCCAGCTCCGACGTGATGTTGGCGCGCGCCGTCTCCTCCCACCACTCCGTCCCGTACGGCGTCCTGAACAGCTTTGGCAGGGCGAGGAGTTGGCGCAGTACCGCTGCCCGGCCCGCCCTGAAGGCGTCCTCGGGCACGAAGGCGTACTCCTCGCGGACGGCGGCCGTGTAGGCGGCGTACGTGTCCGAGGGGGCGGCCAGGATCGCGAGGTCCGCGTCGCACAGGACCTCGCCGTTGCGGTCGCCGGGCGCGGGTGCGTGGGTGACGGTGAGGCGGACCAGGCGGGCCACCTCCGCCGTGCCCGCCGCTGAGACTCCGGCCTCGGGAAGCGCGCGCTCGGCGAGACGCGCGGAGCGCTCCTCGTTCTCGGAGCGGTCGGGGGCGTACACCGCGTCGTGGAACCAGGCGGCGAGGCGGACGAGGGCAGGGTCGGGGGCGGGTGTTCCGGCCCGCTCCAGCACGTCGATGTGGTCGAGGACCGCGGAGAGGTGGGTGAGGGTGTGGTAGCGGCGGTGGGGTTCCTGGTAGCGGGTCAGGAGGTTGTCGGCGTAGGGGGTGGGGTCGGGGAGATTCTTGGCGTCGCCGGGCCGGGCTGCTTCCAGGGCCTGGGTCCAGCGGGTGCGGAGGGCGTCGAGGTCGGCTCGGTCGGGCATGCGGGCATTCTCCCGTCCGGTCGCGTCGGCCCCTAGCGTGGGAAGCATGACTACTCCTGCTGAAGTGAACGGCGTACGGGACCCCGAGCTGCCCGGGCGGCTCCTCGCCATCGAGCGTGACGCGCTCATACCGATGCTGCGGGTCAGGTCCGAGGCCGACTTCGGGATCGTGACCGCCGGGTGTCCGGAGTGGACCGTGCGGGACGTGCTCGCGCACTGTTCGGCCGTGCTGCTGAGGGTGGTGGAGGGGAGGTTGGAGAAGGGGGCGTTCTCGCCCGAGTCGAACAACCGGGACATCACCGAGCGGGGCGACCTGACGAACGCGCAGGTCGTCGACGAGCTGGAGAAGGTGATGGGTGAGGCCGGGGGTGTGATCGCCAGGGCCGGCGGGAGGCTGGACGGGGCCGCGCTCGGGGAGTGGGTGCATGCCGGTGACGTACGGGAGGCCCTCGGGGAGCCGGGGGCCTACGCGGGAGCCGGGCTGCCGTACGCGCTGCCCCTGCTCGCGCGGCTGAGCCGCGAACGCGGGCTGGTGCCGCTGCACGCCGACGTCGACGAACTGGACGAGCCGCTGAAGCTCGGGGACGTGTCGGGGGAGCGGACGCCGGGGCGGTACATCGGGGATGCCGCCACCCTCGTACGGCTGTACGCGGGGCGGTCGGTGGCAGGGGCGAGGGCGTACGAGCTGGCGGGGGTCGAGGAGGGGGAGCTGAACATGTTCGGCGGGTGAGGGGCGGGGCCGGGGCTCGCGGGCGTACTCTAGAATTGGACTAGACCTGTAGCCGTGTGTCGGCGTCGATGAATGGGGACCCATGAGTGAGCGCGCAGTCCTGGAGGTGATCGCCCTCGGTGTCGAGGACGCCGTCGCCGCCCGGGACGGAGGGGCGGACCGGCTGGAACTGGTCACCGACATGGCCGCCGACGGGCTCACTCCGACAGTGGCGGCCTTCGCCGGGATCCGTGCCGCCGTCGACATTCCGCTGCGGGTGATGCTGCGGCTGGCGGACGGGTTCGCCGTCGGTGACGTCGATCGGCTGGTCCGGTTCGCGCGGAGACTGCGGGGCGTGGGCGCCGATGAGTTCGTGCTCGGGTTCCTGGGGGCCGACGGTGGCGTCGATCTCGTCGCCGTCGAGCGGATCGTCGCCGAACTCGACGGTTGCCGTTGGACGTTCCACCGCGCGATCGACCATGCCGTCGACCGGGACGCCCTGCGCAAGCAGCTCGACGGGCTCCCCGGCCTCGACACCTACCTCACCGCCGGCTCGGCGGCGGGCGTCGACGACGGGCTTCCCACGCTCCTCGCCGAGGCGGCGCGGCGGGGGGAGCCCGGGTACGAGCAGCGGCTTCTTGTGGGGGGTGGGTTGCGGCTGGAGCATGTGCCGCGGCTGCGTGCGGCTGGAGTGGACGCGTTCCATATCGGGGGTGCGGCCAGGCCGGAGGGGTGGGGGAGGCCGGTGTCGGTTGCGGCGGTGGCGGAGTGGCGGGGGGCGTTGGACGCGGGCTGAGGGCAGGCGTTTCTCGCCCCCGCCGCCCCTACCCGTCCCATCCCTGGGGGCTGCGCCCCCAGCCCCCCTACGGCCCTGGACGGGCTTCCCTCAGGCGCCGGACGGGCTGGCGGCGCGGGCCGGTGCTGGTGGGAGAGATGCTGGCGCTGGACGGGGTCTTGTCCTCAGACGCCGGACGGGCTGGGGGTGGGCGGGTGCTGCAGGGGTTCGGCGTGGCTGGAGAAGCTGTGCGGGCGGGTGGGTGGGAACGAAGCTTGGCTGAACGGGCCTTCTCCTCGACCGCCGGACGCGCTGGGACGCCTCGGCCCGCGCTGGACGGATGCGGCAAACGGGTGGGTGGGTAGGAAACCGGGGCCTGATCCGCACCCGCGTCGCCCTGGAAACGTCCTGTCAGTCCAGTTCCCCCGGCAGCGGCGCCGCGTGGGTCACGATCAGCCCCGACACCGCCCGCGTCAGCGCCACGTACAGGCGCCGCAGGCCGGTGCGTTCGTCGGGTTCGCCGTCCACGACGGCCCGGGGTTCGTCCAGGACCACGTAGTCGTACTCCAGACCCTTCGCCAGGGAGGCGGGGACCAGGGTCAGCCGGGTCTCGTGCGTCGTCTCCTCACCCGGGGAGAGGTAGCCGATCCCCGCCGCCGTCAGCGCCTCCGCGAGGGCGGGGATGCGGGCGTCCGCCGCGATCAGACCCGTCGACCCCTCGTTGCGCAGCAACTCCTCGCAGGCGGCGACCACTTGAGCATCCGGAGAGTCCGGAGAATCCGTCTCGGTGATCTTCCGTACGTCGAAGAACCCCGGGTTCTCGCGGACCGACGCCACCGGAGTCAGGCCCGGGGCGATGTGCGGGAGCAGCCGGGAGGCGTAGGTGATGACGTCCGTCGGGACGCGGAAACCGGCCGTCAGCTCCTCGATCACGGCGTCCGACTTGCCCAGGTGGCCGAGCGCCTCGTCCCAACTCCGCGTCGCCCAGGGCGTGGTGCCCTGCGCGAGGTCGCCGAGGACGGTCGCCGAGCCGGTCGTGCAGCGCCGGCCCACCGCCCGGTACTGCATCGGCGAGAGGTCCTGCGCCTCGTCCAGGACGACATGCCCGAGCGAGTGCGTGCGCTGGACCAGGTCGGTCGTCTCGTCGATCAACACGGCGTCCGCCGCTGACCACTTGGCCGACTTCACCGACCGTACCGGCTTCGCCCAGAGGATCTCCTTCTGCTCGTCCGCGTCCAGGATTCCGGCCGCGTGCGCGGCGAGGAAGTCGGCGTCGGTGAGGAGGCGCAGGACGAGTTTCGCGGGGTCGACGGGCGGCCAGACCGTCTTCACGGCCGCCTTCACCGCCGCGTTGCGTGCGACGGCGTCCTGCACACGGTCGTCCGGCGCCTCGCCCGACCGTTCCATCTGCACCAGCACCGCGTGCGCGATGCGCTGCGGCAGGGCCTCGCGGGCGGCGCCGTACCGGATGCCCCGGTCCAGCAACTCCCGGACGATGCGCTCCAGTTCGTACGCCGGGACGCGCCAGCGCCGTGATCCTCGTACGACCATCACGGGCTCGGTGGGCAGGGTCACGTGGGAGTAGACGGCACTCCGGAGGACGTCCGCCATCCTTGCGTCACCCTTGACGACCGCTGCCGCCGCGTCGTCCGTGCCGCGCACCTCGACATGGGCGACCAGGTCGTCCACGGTGGCCTGCTTGACCTCCAACTCACCGAGGGCGGGCAGCACTTGCTCGATGTAATGGAGGAAGGACCTGTTCGGCCCGATGACGAGGGTGCCGGTTCGGGCCAGCCGGTCGCGGTGGGCGTAGAGGAGATACGCGACCCGGTGCAGACCGACGGCCGTCTTTCCGGTGCCGGGACCCCCCTGCACACACACCGAGCCGCCCAGCCCGCTGCGTACGATCTCGTCCTGCTCGGGCTGGATGGTCGCCACGATGTCGCGCATCGGGCCCACGCGCGGGCGCTCGATCTCCTGCTGGAGCAGCTTGCTGGTGGCCGCGGCCTCGGCGGGGTCGGAGAGGTGCTCGTCCTCGTACGCCGTGAGGTCCCCGCCGGTGTATCCGAACCGGCGGCGCAGGCCGACATCCAGCGGGTCCTTCTTGGACGCCCGGTAGAACGGCTGGGACACCGGGGCGCGCCAGTCGATGACCATGGGGTCCCCGTCGGCGTCGTGGACGTGCCGGCGCCCGATGTAGAACTGCTCCCCCTCCGCGCCCTCGGCCTGCTCGACGCCGGGAGCGTGCAGGTAGTCGAGGCGGCCGAAGAACAGCGGGGTGTGGCTGAGGTCGGCGAGGGCCTTGATCCGCTCCCCGATCTGGCGGGAGAGGACCTCCGCGTTGACCCAGTTCGCGGTGACGTCCGTGATGTCGAGGGACTCCGCGTCCTCACGCATCGCGCGGAGGGCCGCCCGGGAGGCGGAGAGATGGGAGCGCTCACGGCCGAGGGGGTCGTCGGAAACGGGGTCGGAGATGGGGCTGGACAAGGGAGTGCCTCCGGATACCTGCGCGCAGATGCGCGGGTCTGCTGCTCGGGTGTGACGTCGAGAGCCGACCGGTTTCCGTCCGGGCGGCGGCGCTCCACGACGGGAGGCGGGCAAGAGCGGAGATCCTAGGGGACGGGAGGAGGCGGAGGCCAATCAATTCCGGCGCACGGCAGCACGTACGCCAGCACGCACGGCAGCACGTACGGCGTCCGTAGTCCCCTAGGGGGCGGGCTCCACCTTCCTGTGGGGGAGACGTCCACCCGGAGTCGTACGGGGAGACGACGGAGGTTCGACCCGCAGGCCGATGGCATCGGCGGCCCCGGGCGCGACCATGGATACATGAGCGCAGCAGCCTTCATCCCCGCGTCCGTGGCCTCCGTGGCTTCCGTCCGCTCAGGCGCCACCCCCTTGCGGGGCGGCCACCGCCACCCCTTCGGCGACGCCGTGCGCGCCGTCAAGGTGTTCGCGGGTGCCGCCCTGAGCGTCGTACTCCTCGGTGAGTACGGCGAGGAGGCAGGCGTGCGTCGCAAATGAGCGGCGTCCCGGTCAGCCCTCGGTGCCCTCGACGCCCTCCGCCAGCAGCTCGTCCGCGTCCATGATCCGGTACGCGTATCCCTGTTCCGCCAGGAACCGCTGCCGGTGCGCGGCGAAGTCCTGGTCGATGGTGTCCCGGGCGACCACCGAGTAGAAGTGGGCCTTGTGGCCGTCGGCCTTGGGCCGCAGCACCCGTCCCAGCCGCTGCGCCTCCTCCTGACGCGACCCGAACGTGCCCGACACCTGGATGGCGACGGTGGCCTCCGGCAGGTCGATCGAGAAGTTCGCCACCTTGGACACGACCAGCACGCTGATCTCGCCCTGGCGGAACGCGTCGAAGAGCTTCTCGCGCTGCGAGTTGGGCGTCTCACCCTTGATGACGGGCGCGTTCAGGTGCTCGCCCAGTTCGTCGAGCTGGTCGATGTACTGGCCGATGACGAGGATCTGCTGCCCGGCGAAGCGCCGCACGATCGCCTCGGTCACCTTGCGCTTGGTCGCGGTGGTCGCGCAGAAGCGGTACTTCTCCTCGGTCTCGGCGGTGGCGTAGGCGAGCCGCTCCGACCCGGTCAGGTTGACGCGCACCTCGACACAGTCGGCGGGCGCGATGTAGCCCTGCGCCTCGATCTCCTTCCAGGGCGCGTCGAACCGCTTCGGCCCGATCAGCGAGAACACGTCCGACTCGCGCCCGTCCTCCCGCACGAGGGTCGCGGTCAGACCGAGGCGCCGCCTGGCCTGCAGATCGGCGGTGAACTTGAAGACGGGCGCGGGCAGCAGATGCACCTCGTCGTAGATGATGAGTCCCCAGTCGCGGGAGTCGAACAGCTCCAGGTGCGGATAGACGCCCTTACGCCTGGTCGTGAGCACCTGGTACGTCGCGATGGTGACCGGCCGGATCTCCTTGCGCGTCCCGCTGTACTCGCCGATCTCCTCCTCGGTCAGCGACGTCCGCTTCACCAGCTCGTGCTTCCACTGCCGGGCCGAGACGGTGTTCGTGACGAGGATGAGGGTGGTGGCCTTCGCCTGGGCCATGGACCCGGCCCCGACCAGCGTCTTCCCCGCCCCGCACGGCAGGACGACCACTCCGCTCCCGCCGTGCCAGAAGTTCTCCACGGCCTGCTGCTGGTACGGGCGCAGCGCCCACCCGTCCTCGGCCAGCTCGATCTCGTGCGCCTCGCCGTCGACGTACCCGGCGAGGTCCTCGGCCGGCCAGCCCAGCTTCAGCAGCACCTGCTTGATCTGCCCGCGCTCGGAGGGGTGCACGGCCACGGTGTCCGGGTCGAGCCGGGCGCCGACCAGCGGAGTGATCCGCTTCGAGCGCAGGATCTCTTCGAGGACGGGACGGTCGGTGCTCGTGAGGACCAGGCCGTGCGCCGGGTGCTTGGAGAGGGTCAGCCGTCCGTAGCGGTCCATCGTCTCGGCGATGTCGACGAGCAGCGCGTGCGGGACGGGATAGCGGCTGTACTGCACGAGCGCGTCGACGACCTGCTCGGCGTCGTGTCCCGCCGCCCGCGCGTTCCACAGGCCCAGCGGGGTCACCCGGTAGGTGTGGATGTGCTCCGGCGCCCGCTCCAGCTCCGCGAACGGCGCGATGGCCCGACGGCATTCGCCCGCCTGCTCGTGATCGACTTCAAGGAGCAGGGTCTTGTCCGACTGGACGATAAGTGGACCATTCACGTACGTACACATCCCTTCCGTACGGCCTACGGCCAAACGTCCAGTGTGCCTTACCGGCGGATGGTCACGGCGGGGTGCGGGTCACAGCGGATCCCGGTCGACGGGCCTCGGGGGGCAACCCCGGGCCCTCGATCCCTGTCTGAACCTGCGGGAGCGGCGCGGTGGCGCGGCGCGGTGAGGAGCTCGCGGTGCAGTCGGTGGGGAGATACGCGTCGGGGCTTGGGGCCGTGGCGGTGCTGATGGCGACGGGTGCGTGGGTGCTGTGGCCGACGGGCGTGGATGCCCGTCTGTGGAGTGAGGTGCGGCCGGTGATCGAGACCCGGCTCGTGGCCGAATCGCGGGGGAGCGGGTACGGGGAGACGGTGGCCGGCCTCAGGGCGCGGTGGTTCTGCCGGGCTGAGGCTCTGGAGCTCGGTCGCGGGGACGACGGCGTCGTACGGGCCGGCGTCAACACCCTGTGCATGGAGTACGGGGTTCGCGGGGGCGCTCTGGTGGAGTGCGGCGGCGCCCGGTATCCGCAGGTCGTGCGGCTGGAGCGAGCGGCGGACGGCGGCTACCGCGTCCTGTCGCAGGAGGAGCCGCCGGACGGCGCGGGCTACGGGGAGTGGACGGAGGACCACTTCGGCCGCTTCGCCGAGTCCGACGCCGACGACACCATGTCGTCCACCGTCCTGGAGGCCGCCGCCCGCTCCCACTTCGGCCTGCCCGAGGACGCCCGGGTCGCGGCCTGCTGACCGGCCGGCTACCTCAGCTGCGGCAGATTCAGGTTGTTGACCAGCGGTCCTTCGACGGTGACGCCCTCCGTGACGAGGGACTCGACGCCGCTCACGGGCAGCGGCAGAGGCAGCGGCAGCGCCGACGGAGAGGCCGAGGACTCGGGCGTGAGTACGACGACGAGGGCGGCCGCGGAGAGCAGTACGGCGGCGGACAGGGCGACGACGGAACGGGTGCGGGCGGGGAACTTGGCACGCATGGGGACGCCGGGGGCCTTTCGGGCTGTGGTGTGTCCGGGCTGTGATGAGCATGAGACGGGGATGAGACGGAAGTGATCCGGGGCGGGCCGGACCCGGGGGGCGCCGGGCGCGGTCCGAGGTGTCGCGTCGTGTGGTGTGCGCGGGGCGGGTCAGATCGGCGGGGTCTTGATGACGACGCCGGCGATGCCGATGGCCGCGGCCTGGGTGGTGAAGGCGCCGAGCAGCAGGGCGGTGGCGGCCAGAAGGGTGGCGACACGACGGGCGGCACGCATGGGAGGGGACTTCCTTTCACCGCGCTTGATCAGGACGTCCCGTGGCTGCCCAGCGGCCCGTTCCGGAATGCGGAGCCGGCCCGAGGCTCCCTCGTGCGTGGGAAGTCTCCGGCGTGGCGCGCATGAACGCGGGCCGCCACTCGTGCGAGTGACCCAGGTGCCCGTGGCTTGCCCATGACTTGCCCATGACTTTCCGGGGGCTCGCCTACGGCTGGTCGTCCGCCAGTTCCGCCACGCCCGTGACCCTGTGCAGCGGATACGTCCGTACCTCGTCCGCCGTGTGGTCGTACGCCGTCACGAAGCCGCCCTCCACCCGGATCGGGGCGATGACGCGCTGACTGGCGGCGCCCTCGGCGTTGACGTACCCGATCCACACGGGCTCGCCGGTCATCACGGCGGCCTGCATGGTGGCCAGGGTCTCGGCGGAACCGGTGCGCGGGAGGTCGCCGTGCGCGGCCGGGGTCTCCGTGGGCTTGCGCGGGGCCGTCGAGGCCAGATCACCCGCCCTGATCGCCCGGATCGCCGCCGAGAGCAGCGTGGCGTCGGGGGCCGGCGGGCCGTCCGGCACCGGGTCCGGGGCCGTGCGGGGCGGGGTGCGGTGGGAGTGGGCGCGGGTGATCACGACGTCGCCCTCGGCGGACTCGGCGGCCGGCGCGAAACCCATCGTGCGCAGACCGTCGAGAAGCGTCGCCGGGTCGGCCTGCGCGGCCAGCACCGTGGGCGCCAGGCGCCGCAGGCGGAGGTTCGCGGACCGTTTGTCGGCGAGGATCTCGCTGAGCACCGAGTCGTCGTCGCAGCGCACGTACGCCGAGGCCGCGCCGATCCGCAGGTGGCCGTGTCTGCGCGCCACGTCGTCGATGAGGTAGGTGAGGGGCTGCGGGACCGGCGTACGGGAGTGGGCGGTGAGGAAGTCGTGCAGGTCGGAGGCGGAGCGGCCGGCGTCCAGGGCGCGGCGCACGGAGCCCGGGGTGAAGCGGTAGACCGTCGCGCCGCCCTTCGACTCGACGTCCGCGAGCACGCCGAGCATGTCGGCCAGGGGGCGCCTGAGGGGGCCCGGGGCCACCGCAGTCAGGTCCGCCTGGAGGAGGACGTGGTCGAGCGGCTCGGGCAGGAGCGGGGTGAGCAGACGGGCGGCGGTGGCCGAGGCGGTGGCCTGCTCGGGGGCGCTGAGGGGTTCGGGGGCGGGGTGCTCGCGGTGGTGGACCGGGAGCTTGTCACCGGGGCCGGTCGGCTCGGGCGCCTTCGCCGGCGCGGCGGGGGCGCCGAGCAGGGCCCGGCCCTGGGCGGAGAGTGCGCCCCGGCCGGTGACGCCCAGCGACTCGGCCTCGGACAGGGTCCAGCGGGCGAGCCTGGTGCGCAGGTCCTCGTCGCCGACGCGGTCCTGCTGCGGGCCGCGCGTCGGACGCTCCCAGTGCAGGCGGGCCAGCACGGACTCGACGGTCGGCGACGTGCCCTCCGGGAGGGCGGCCAGCAGGGTCAGCACCCGGTGCCGTACCTCCGGCGCGGCCGACCGGTCCAGGCCCGGGCCGAGGGCGGACAGCGTACGGTCCTTGGCGTCCCGGCCGCCGATCACTCCGGCCGTCCGGGTCGCCGTCAGCCACGCCTCCGCGAGCCGCGCCCAGCGCGTGGCGGCGGGCTGCTCCAGCCACTCGTCGTACGCCGGGGTCGCCGCGTACCGCTCGTCGGCCTCCCCGTCCGGCGCCAGCAGGCCTGCCGCGTAGGCGAGTTCGACCCAGAAGGCGGCCACCGGCTCGGACAGGTCCAGGGCGACGGCGGTCCGCTTGAGGTCACGGACACTCAGCCCGCCGGCCCGCAGCACCACGGGGCCGCCCTCGTCCCAGTCCTTCAGCAGCTCCTCGACGGTCGCGAGAGCCGTGTACGCCTGTCCGGCCGCCGCGTTGTCCACAACCTGTGGACGATGGGACGCCGTCGACTCGACACCAGGCGGCAACGGCTCCGTCGTGCGGTGCGCCCGGCCGTCGCGCAGATGCAGGGCCACCTCACGCGGCAGCACGACGGTCCCGGGCGCCGTGGGCAGGAGCAGGCCCCGGTCCAGCAGCCAGCGCAGATGGGCGGCCGGGTCGGCGGTGACCTGGCCGTACGGCGGGCCCCAGACCAGGCGCCGCAGTACGTCGACGGAGTCCGCGGGGGCACTGTCGAGCAGCGCGGCCATCCGCTTCCGGTCCGTGAACAGGGCGGTCAGTGAGGCCACCGCGCTCACGGCGTCGTGCGTCGACGTGAGCCCCGCAGCCGCCACGATCTCCTGGACGCGCCCCGGCGACATCCCCGCCGTCGCCTCCGCGACCGTCGGACCGAGCCCCGTCGGAGACGGATGCTGCGGCGAGGGCGCGAGCAGCTCACGGGCGGTACGGACGAGACGCAGCCGGTCCGTCCCGCCCCACACCAGCGCCTGCTCGCGCAGCACGGTGAGGGCACGGGGGAGGGCGGCGACGACCGCGGGATCGGCGTCGTCACCCGCGAGAAGGGCCAGCAGATCCTCGTACCCCGCCGGGTCCGGGGCCACGGCCAGCGCCTGTGCCGTCTGGAGCGTGAACCGGTCCAGGCGCTCCAGGGCGCGCACGACCGACGCGCGCGTGCCGGCACGGGTGGCCAGCTGGGTGAGGTCGGTGGGGACGGGGGTGATGAGGTCCGGACGGCTGCGCAGCAGCGCGGCGAGCGACGCGTCGTCCCGCGTACGAAGCGCTTCCGCGAGAGAACGCGGCGCCGGTGTCTCCTCGGTGCTCATCCCGCCCACGGTAGCGGGTGGGTGCGGTGAGGTGTCTTCCGTCGGCGCGGGGAGTCGGCGCGGGCGTCACGGGGGGCTGCGCCCCCAGACCCCCGCTCCGGCCCTGAACGGGCCTTGTCCTCAATCGCCGGACGGGCTGAGGGTGCGGGCCGGTGCTGGAGGGGTACCGCCGGTGCTGAGGAGGTACCGCCCGTGCTTGATGGAGATGCCGGTAACGTCTGACTTCGTGGGTATCGAGAGCGACCAGGTCGTCTACGAGTATCTGAGCAGGGTCGGAGACCTGGCCCAGCAGCGGCAGTTGCCGTCCGGCGCCCGGATGCGCCTCGTCTCCGGGCTGCGCGAGGAGATCGACCGCCGCCGCGCCAGGACCCCGGTCGACAGCCCCGCCTCCGTACGCCGCATCCTCGACCGCATCGGCACCCCGGACGAGGTCGTGGCCGGCGCGGGCGCCGAGGCCGGTGCGCCCGAGGCGCCGCGCGCCGCAGTACCCGTACAGCGTGACCGCGAGGAGCCGCAGCGCAAGGGCAAGGGCCTCGGTCGCCTCGTACCGCGCCCGCGTCCGGCGGAGACGGACACCGCGAAGGCGGTGAGGGCGCCGGAGGCGTTCGCTCCGTTTCCCTCGGACGGCGACCCCGCCCCGCCCCATCTCGCGGGTACGGACGAACTCGGGGACGCGGACTGGTGGCTGGCCGGCCGCAGGGGCGTGCTCACCGACACGGACAGCCTCCCCGCCGGGTTCGTCGGCGGTGTGGAGATCCCCGACCTGCTCAAGCCGCCGCCCAGGCCGGAGAAGGCCAGGGAGAAGGCCAGGGAGAAGGAGAAACCCGCCGCCGAGGCCGCCGAGACCGCCGAAGGCGATGAAGGCGATGAAGGAGCCGCCGGGGCGGAATCCGCCCCGCGCCGGCGCCCCCGCCTGCGGCTCCCCCTCCCCTCCGGCCGCTGGATCAACCCGCTCCTCCTCCTCGCCGCCGGACTCCTCGTCTCGGGAGCGGCCCTCGGCAACCTGTACGCCCTCCTCGTCGGCTGGGCCATCGCCTACGCCTCGCGCCGGCTCTCCCAGGGCGAGACGAAGTGGGCGGTCGTGTATCTGCCGGGAGCGGCGGTCGCGGCCGGTGCCGGGTGGCTGTGGGGGCGTACCCAGGGCCGCTGGGGCGACCCCATCGCCGAGGGGCACATGAACGAGGCCCTCAGCGAGACCTGGCCGTGGGTCGTACGGGGCGCCGCGATCGCCTCGGCCCTGTTCCTGGTCTGGCGCTCCCAGCGTCCGCGCTGAGCACTGTCCCCCGCCTCCGCCGCCCGCTCCCGCACAATGGTGCATATGACATCCATGGCCTCCGGCGCGCTCACCGTCGGGTTCGACCTCGACATGACCCTCATCGACTCCCGCCCCGGCATCCACGCCTGCTATCTGGCGCTCGCGGAGCGGACGGGCACGTTCATCGACGCCGATCTCGCCGTCACCCGGCTCGGGCCGCCCCTCGCGGAGGAACTGGTGCACTGGTTTCCGGCCCATCAGATCGAGGCCATGAGCGACCTCTACCGTGCGATGTATCCGGCCATAGCCATCACCGCGACCCCCGCGATGACCGGTGCCCGCGAGGCGATGGCGGCCGTACGGGAGTCCGGCGGGCGGGCGATCGTCGTCACCGCCAAGTACGAGCCGAACGCCGGGCTCCACCTCGCGCATCTCGGCATCGAGCCCGACGAGCTCATCGGCGACCTGTGGGCCGAGCAGAAGGCGCT
Source organism: Streptomyces sp. ADMS (assembly GCF_033441795.1). Classification (NCBI taxonomy): domain Bacteria; kingdom Bacillati; phylum Actinomycetota; class Actinomycetes; order Kitasatosporales; family Streptomycetaceae; genus Streptomyces; species Streptomyces sp. ADMS. The sequence goes on from NZ_JAVFVX010000069.1 coordinate 36,152, forward strand.
GGCGCTGCGCGAGCACGGCGCGAGCGTGTACGTCGGCGACCACGTCGGAGACGTACGCGGCGCCCGCACCGCCGGTGCCCTGTCCGTGGCCGTGCCCACCGGGCCCTGCGACGCCGCTGAGCTGCGCGCGGCCGGCGCGGACGTCGTCCTCGACGACCTCACCCACTTCCCGGCCTGGCTGGCCTCCTACTCGGGCTGCTCGGGGGCGACGGCCGCCCGCGCCTGACGCCGGCCCTCGGCGACCGACTGGAGCACACCGGCGCCGGCGACGAGGAAGCCGACGCCCATCAGCATGCTCAAGCCGAACATGTACGTCGGGAATGGCGTCGTACCGAGGAGGAAAGGGGCCACGGTGACCAAAGTGGCCACCGCGCCGACGAAGAACACGACGGCACCGACGCGGATCAGCCGATCTCCGGCCGCGGCGGAATTCGTTTGGGTTTTGTCACGCACTCGACCAGGGTAGTTCCCTGCCCGAAGGAACAACCCGGCGACGTCTTGTCACCTGCCTACGGACCATTAGCCTTGGTACCGGCGGGTCCAGCGACCCGCCCACGTGCTATCAAGACCCGTTTTCCTGCCAGCAGTTCGTAGCCGTTCGCAGCAGTTCCCAACCGCCCGAAGCAATTTCCGACGAGTATGAGGACGAGGAACAGACGTGCCCACCGGCAAGGTCAAGTGGTTCAACAGTGAGAAGGGCTTCGGCTTTCTCTCCCGCGACGACGGCGGTGACGTCTTCGTCCATTCCTCGGTCCTGCCCGCCGGAGTCGATGCCCTCAAGCCGGGCCAGCGCGTGGAGTTCGGAGTTGTCGCCGGGCAACGCGGTGACCAGGCACTTTCGGTCGTGATCCTGGACCCGACTCCGTCGGTCGCGGCGGCGCAGCGCAAGAAGCCCGACGAACTGGCATCCATCGTCCAGGACTTGACGACCGTCCTGGAGAACATCACGCCGATGCTGGAAAGGGGCCGTTACCCCGAGAAGGCCTCCGGCGCGAAGATCGCGGGCCTCCTGCGGGCGGTCGCCGACCAGTTGGACGTGTAGGGGTTTCCGGAGATGTCCAGGGGAAATTGAGTGCGATCGGGCCGAGGGGCGGCACCAGCCCCTCGGCCGCAGCGCGTGTGAGCAGCCCCCCTGGCCGCCGCGGCATCTTTTTCTGCCGTCCTCGCACCGCTTCGCGGGCGGCTGGCGGCTGCGCCGGACTCGGTCCGGCGGCTGCGGGGTGGGCCGGATCAGGGAAACGAGAGGGCTTCAGGGCCGAGCGCCGGCACCAGCCCCTCGGCTGCCGCGCGTGTCAGCAGCCCCCGGACCGCCGCATAGCCGTCCTCGCCGAGGTCGGCGGTGAACTCGTTGACGTACAGCCCGATGTGCTGGTCGGCGACCTTGGGGTCCATCTCCTGCGCGTGCTCCAGGACATAGGCCCTGGAGGCCTCGGGGTCGTCCCAGGCGGCGCGTACGGAGGTCCGGGCGGCCTCGGCCAGCAGTTCCAGCGTGCCGGTTCCCAGCGACCGTTTGGCGATGATCGCGCCGAGCGGGATCGGCAGCCCGGTCGTCTGCTCCCAGTGTTCGCCCATGTCCGCGAGCTTGTGCAGCCCGTAGTCCCGGTACGTGAAGCGTGCCTCGTGGATGACCAGCCCGGCGTCGACCTTCCCGTCCCGCACGGCGGGCATGATCTCGTGGAACGGCATCACGACGATTCCGCCGACCCCGCCCGGAACCGTCTCGGCCGCCCAGAGGCGGAACAGCAGGTACGCCGTCGACCGCTCGCTCGGCACCGCGACCGTACGGCCGGTCAGGTCGGCCCCGGCCTCCCGCGTGAGCACCAGCGGCCCGCAGCCCCGGCCCAGCGCGCCCCCGCAGGGCAGCAGCGCGTACTCGTCGAGGACGTAGGGCAGCACGGCGTACGACACCTTCAGCACGTCGAACTCGCCGCGCTCGGCCATGCCGTTGGTGATGTCGATGTCCGCGAAGGTCACGTCGAGCGCGGGCGCGCCCGGCACCCGGCCATGGGCCCAGGCGTCGAAGACGAAGGTGTCGTTCGGGCAGGGCGAGTACGCGATCCGCAGTGGCTGTCCGGTCCGCTCAGTCTGCGGGTTCATGTGGGTGCTCATGGGGGTTCCAACTCTCCAGTACCGGCGCGAGCTTCCCGAAGGCCTCCGTCAGGGCCGTGAGTGCGTCGCCGATGCGCCAGGCGGCGCGGTCGCGGGGCCCGACGGGGTTGGACACGGCCCGGATCTCCAGCACCGGCACACCGTGCGCGGCGGCGGCCTCGGCGACGCCGAAGCCCTCCATCGCCTCGGCCAGCGCACTCGGGTGCCGGGCGCGCAGTTCGGCGGCGCGTCGGGCACTGCCGGTGACGGTGGAGACGGTCAGTACGGCGCCGGCGCGGGCGCCTGTCACGGCAGTGACGTCTCGTACGAGTGTTTCCGGCGGACGGTGGGTGACGGTGCCGAAGCCGAGTGCGGTGACCGGCACGAACCCGTCCGGCGTCTCGGCGCCCAGGTCCGCGACGGTGATCTCGTCGGCGACGACCAGCGAGCCGACGGGTGCCTGAGGCTGGAAACCGCCGGCGATGCCCGCCGAGACGACCAGGCCGTAGGGGATGCCGCGCAGGGCGGCGGTGGTGAGCGCCGAGGCGACGGACGCGGCGGAGGCGGCGGGGCCGACTCCCACGGCGATGATGTCGACGGGTCCGCTGCCGGCGCCGTCAGCGGCATCGAACGCCTGTGCCACCGCGTCCCGCTCGACGGGGACCGCGGTGGCTACGAGGACTCGTACCCCTGACGTCGTCAGGAGTCCTTCTTCAGCCGGAACGACCACAGGCCGTTGACCTCGTTCTCGCCCTCCTTGATGGAGACGAGCGTTGAGTTCCCCTGGGCGCCGTACTGGGCGTTGAAGAAGACACTGCCCGGGATCGTGCGGTACGTCTTGGTGCTGGCGTCGGTCAGCGGCTGACCGTTCATCAGGATCGTCCAGCCCTTGTCGGCGATCTCCGGGTCGACACCGAAACGCACGGTCTCGTCCGGGTCGACCGTGATGCTCTTGATGTCCGTGTCCTTGAGGCACTCGGCCACGGCGGCGGTCTTGAGCTCCTTGCCGCCGTCGTAGCAGGAGGCCTCCGAGTTCACCGAGGAACTGCCGACGGTGATCGTGGCGATCGGTGTCGGCTTGTCGCAGGCGGACAGGACGAGCAGTCCGGCACCAAAGGCGCCGACGGCGGCAACAGCGCGGCGACGGCGCGCAGTGGAAGCGGAACGCAACGAGGTCATGGCCGAAGGCTATCGGGCACCCGCGGCACGGTCGTCACGCGGGTACGGCGTGCCGGGCCCCGGTAGGCCCCGCTGAGTGGTGTCAGGCGGCCCGGGGGTGGGCTCGGCCCCCGTGCCGTGCCGAGCCGATCAAGCCCTTGACGGTGGTCAGCCAGCCCGTGGCGACGATCGCGGCGGCCACCCCGAGGCCCAGCCCGCCGACCAGCGGCAGCGCGATACCGACAGCTCCGCCGAGCACCCACGCCATCTGGAGCAGCGTCTCCGAGCGGGCGAACGCGGAGGAGCGGACGAGTTCGGGGACGTCCCGCTGGATCAGCGCGTCCAGGGACAGCTTGGCGAGGGCCTGGCAGAACCCGGCGACCGCCGCGAGACCCGCGACGAGGGCGGCTCCGAAGAAGATCGCGGCGACGATCGACGCGCCGAGGACCACGGCGACGACCGTCACGACGATCAGTTCCGGCGCGCGTTGCTTCAGGGCCGCCCCGACCGCCGTACCGAGCGCGTTGCCGACGCCCGCCGCGACGGCGACCATGCCCAGCGACCACGCGGCGCTCTCGCCTGTCAGCGGATGCTCGCGCAGCAGGAAGGCGAGGAAGAAGGTCAGGAAGCCCGACAGGCAGCGCAGGGCGGCGTTGGCGGCGAGGGCGTGGGTGACGGCCGTGCCGACCGTGCGCAGGCCCGGGCGGCGCAGGGTCTCGCGACGGTGCGGGCCGTGCAGATGCTCCGCGTCCGCCGCCAGCAGGGCCGTGCTCTCGCCCTTGGCGGAGTCCACCTTGGGCGGGAGCGAGAAGGACAGGAACGTACCAGCGATGAAGATCACGAAGGCGCCGTAGAGCGGCCAGCGCGGACCGAGGACCTGGAGCCCGGCGCCGATGGGCGCGGCCACACCGGTGGCGAGCAGCCCGCTGAGCGTGACCCGCGAATTGGCCTTCACCAGGGAGAAGCGGGGTGGCAGGAGGCGGGGTACGACGGCGCTGCGGACCACGCCGTACGCCTTGGAGGCGACCAGGACGCCCAGCGCGGCCGGGTACAGCTCGATGCTGCCGGTGGTGACCGCTCCGGCGAGAAGCAGGGCGAGGAGGGCGCGGGCGAGCATCGCGCCGGCCATCGCGGCGCGCCGGCCGTGCGGGAGGCGGTCGAGGAGGGGGCCGATCACGGGGGCGAGGAGGGTGAAGGGCGCCATGGTGATGCCGAGGTAGATGGCCACGCGCCCGCGTGCCTCGTCGGTGGGGACGGAGAAGAAGACGGTGGAGGCGAGGGCGATGGTGATCATGACGTCGCCGGCGCCGTTCACCGCGTGCAGTTCGATGAGCTTTCCGAGCCCGGACTCACCGGCCCCGTGCGCGTGGGTGGCCTTGCGGATGCCCCGGGCGGTACCGGTCACAGGAAAGTGCAGGGCACGCCCGACCGCGCGCACGGACCCGTTCACCCGGTCCCGTACGCCGCGCCGGCCGCTCTTGGTGCCGGTGCCGCTCCGGTTGTTCCCCTGGGCCCCACCGGCCCCGGTGGTGCCGTGGGGCGACCTCTCGGTTGCCACCCCGCAATAGTGCCCCGAGAAGGACGTACGTAGTGCGGTTACCGCGCGTATGGGGCCGAGTGGCGTGGGGAGGGGCCGGGGGGAGGGAGCCGGGCGGGTCTCGCGGACGGTTCGGGCGGGGTGTTTTCCGGCCATCGAGGGCTGGGAAGAGTGGGGTGAGGGGCGAGCGGGAGGGGGGTCGGAGTTGGCACAGTTGGATGTCGGTCGTCGCGAACCGTCCCGTCGGTGTGGGCCCCGGGCGCTGGAGAAGGTAGCGTGCGTAGCGCGCAGTGGCGGTTGTTCTCGGCCGCGCGCCTCTCGGCCATCCCGCAGAATGGATGACGTAGGTGCGCCCGAGCGTGATCGGGCGCGGACGTTGACGCGGCCCTCTGGTCCGCTCCGTTCGCAACCGTTCGCACCCCGTCGGGACGGGCGCACTCGTGAGACGGCGTAGGAGAGAAGCGATACCTGTGAGCGCAGCGACAACGCGAAGCCGCACCCCCGACCGCCTGTGCGCCGAGGCCGTCGACCTCGCCCTTTCCGCGGCGGAGGAGGCGGCGGCACCAGGAGTGGTGGGTGAACACGCGGGCGTGGTCTCAGAAGGGGACCGCGTCGTCACGCACTTCTTCGAGTGCAAGGAGTTCGGCTACCGGGGCTGGCGCTGGGCGGTGACGGTCGCCCGGGCGTCCCGGGCCAAGCTGGTCACCCTGGACGAGGTGGTGCTCCTCCCGGGCCCCGACGCCCTCCAGGCGCCGGAATGGGTGCCGTGGAGCGAGCGCCTGCGCCCCGGGGACATGGGACCCGGGGATCTGCTGCCGACGGACGCGGAGGACCTGCGTCTGGAGCCCGGCTACTCGGGCGAGGACGAGCCGCTGCCGAATTCGGTGCTCGCGTCGTCCGTGGCGGCTTCGGAGACGGTGGCGCTGGCCGCGGATCTGGCGGACGCCGAGGACGCGGACATCACGGCGGGCTCACCGGCCGACTTCACGGTCGTACCGGCCCGCGGTTCGATCGCGGCGGTGGCCGAGGAACTGGGCATGCGCCGGGCGCGCGTCCTGTCCCGGTACGGCCTCCACAGCGCCGCCGACCGCTGGGAGGACGCCTACGGCCCCAAGACGCCCATGGCCCAGGCCGCACCGGCGGCCTGCGTGAGCTGCGGGTTCCTCGTGGCGATCGGAGGGTCGCTCGGGCAGGCGTTCGGCGTGTGTACGAACGAGTTCGCCCCGGCGGACGGTCGTGTGGTGTCCCTGGCGTACGGCTGCGGAGGGCACTCGGAGGCAGCGGTGATGCCGAAGCCGCCGGTTCCGCCGCCGCACGTGATCGACGAGACGATCGTGGACCCGTTCCCGCTGCGACCCGCGGCGGACTCCGGGTCGGTGTCGGTGGGCGGGGCCGACGAGGACACGGCGGAGCTCGGACACTCGTAGCTCTGAGGGTCCTGTTGCTCTCGGGGTCCTGTTGCTCTCGCGGTTCTTTGGTCCGCGCGGTGACTCTGCTGCGCAATTCGCTGGATCCGCTGGAACCGCCGCCCGGAGCACCGAGCACGGCCGCGTCGCCGCAGGTCGCGGAGTGCAGTCCA
>NZ_JAVFVX010000006.1:0-114884 GCF_033441795.1 Streptomyces sp. ADMS
CGCTGGACTGCACTCCGCGACCTGCGGCGACGCGGCCGTGCTCGGTGCTCCGGGCTGCTGTTCCCGCGGGTCCAGCGAATTGCGCAGCAGAGTCAACCGAGGCGCCAAAGGCATCAGGCGACAGGCAGGCGGAGCTCGAACAGGGCTCCGCGTGTCCGCGCCCGGCGGACCGTGAGCGTGCCGCCGTGCCGTACGGCGACGTCCCGGGCGATGGCGAGCCCGAGCCCGGCGCCGCCCTCGTCGCGGCTGCGTGCGGCGTCGAGCCGTACGAACCGTTCGAAGACCCGCTCCCGGTCGCCCTCGGGCACCCCTTCCCCGTCGTCGGCTACCTCGACCACGGCCCGCTGCCCCTCCTGCCGCACGGACACGGTGACCGCCGACCGGGCGTGCCGCTGCGCGTTGTCCAGCAGGTTGGCGACCAGCCGCCCCAACTGGCCCCGGGATCCCGCGACTTCCACGGTCACCCCCGCTTCCAGGGTCACGTCCGCCCTGCCCCCGGCCTGCTCCCGGACCAGCTCCGCGAGGTCGACGCGCGTGCCGGCGGGCCGCTCCCCCGCGTCCAGCCGGGCGAGCAGCAGCAGGTCGGCGGCGAGGCGCTGCAGCCGTACGGTGTCCTCGACCGCGCCGTCGACGTCCAGCAACTCCGGGTGGGCGGCGCCGACTTCGAGCTGGGTGCGCAGGGAGGCGATGGGGCTGCGCAGCTCGTGGGAGGCGTCGGCGACGAACCGGCGCTGGCGTTCCACGGAGGTCTCCAGGGCGGCCAGCGTCTCGTTCGTGGTCCGGGCGAGCCCGGCCACCTCGTCGTGCGTGTCCGGCACCGGGACGCGCCGGGCGAGGTCCTCGGAGGCGGTGATCGCCGCCATCTCGGCCCGGATGCCCTCGACGGGGCGCAGCGCGCGCCGGGTGACCAGCCAGGTGACGCCCGCGACGACGCCGAGCAGCAGCGGGAACCCGATCAGCATGACGGTCAACGCGGTTCTGACCGCGCTCTGTTCGGTGGACAGCGGCGCCCCCGCGTACACGGTGAGCGTGCCCCTGCCGTCGACCTCGACCCGTACCGCGGCGAACCGGTAGTCGGCCTCGTCGCCCTCGACGGTCGCGGACCCGTCGGTGAAGGAGACGTCCTCGTCGATCTCGCCGGGCGAGAGTGAGCCGTCGTCATCGTCGTCCTCGGCCCCACTGTCGTCAGCGCCGTTGTCCACCGGGGCCTGCGGGCGCACCGCCTCGACGCCCGTGCCGCTGATCCGCTCCAGATCCTCACTGGCCGCGACCAGCCGCCCGGACGCGTCGACGACCTGGACGGGCCGGTCGTCGTCGTCGAGCGACAGCTTGTCGTACTCCGTCCCGGCCGCCAGATCGGCGGCGACCGCCCGCGCGGTCCGCTCCGCCTGCGTACCGGCCTGGCCGCTCAGGTTGGACCACAGGGAGAGCAGTACGGCGGTCCCGGCGGCGACCAGCGCGACCGCGACGACGAGGGTGGCGCCGAGGGTCGCCCGGGCCCGTACGGACCCCAGGGCGCGCCTCATCTCGCCTCCAGCCGGTACCCGGCACCGCGCACGGTCCGGATCAGCGGGGCGCCGAGCTTCCGGCGCAGGGTGCTGACGTACACCTCGACGATGTTCGGGTCGCCGTCGTACGCGAAGTCCCAGACGTGCTCCAGGATCTGTGCCTTGGACACCACCTCGCCGGCCCGCACGACGAGTTGCTCAAGGACGGCGAACTCCTTCGCGGTGAGAGTGACTTCGTCGTCGCCGACGTGAACGCGGTGGGCCGCGGTGTCGACCTTCAGCTCGCCGAGCACATGGACGGGCGAGGCCCCCGCCGACCCGCGTCGGCGCAGCAGCGCCTTCACGCGGGCGACCAGGACGACATAGGAGAAGGGCTTGGTCAGATAGTCGTCGGCGCCGGTGTCGAGACCCTCCGCCTCGTCGTACTCACCGTCCTTCGCGGTGAGCATGAGGATCGGCACGTCGTGGCCGGCGGCGCGCAGGGCCGCGCAGACGCGGTAGCCGTTGAGGCCGGGCAGCATGATGTCGAGGATCACCAGGTCGTACGGCGTCTCGGTGGCCCGGTGCAGTCCCTCGCGGCCGTCGTGCACGACGTCCACGGCGTATCCCTCGGCCGTCAGGCCCCTGGCGAGGGACAGGGCCAGCCGCTTCTCATCCTCGACGATCAACAGACGCATGCGTACAGCCTCGCAAAACGAACCTGAAGACGCCTTCAGGTGACTTCAGGTCCGCTTCAGCAGGCGTCGGGCAGCTTGGTTCTCGTCAGGGCGAGCGAATCGCCGTGAAGCCGAGCGAATGGGCAGGAACCTCATGAAGCGGAACATCGTCATCGCCACCCTCACCGCCGCCGCCCTGGCCGGCGGCACCGTCGCGGCCTTCGCGGCGGGCGACGAGGAGACGTCGTCGGCGCGGCCGGGGACGGGGACGGGGACGGGGACGAACGTACAGGTCGTCTCCGACCGGGACGACGACACGACGGACGACCGGAGCGACGACGACGCCGAGGATCGCACGGCTGTCCGGAGCAGCGGCGTCACCGCCGCCGAGGCCATCGCGGCCGCGCTGCGCCACACCCCGGGCACCGCCGTCTCCGCCGAACTGGAGGACGACGGCGCCGACGCCGGCACGTGGAGCGTGGACGTCGTACGGGGCGACCGCGCGGAGTACGGCGTCGAGGTCTCCGACAGCGGCAAGGTGCTGGGCGCGCAGCGCGACAAGGACGAGGACGAGGACGAGGACGGCGACAGTGAGGACCGGGCGGAGCTGGCGGCCTTGAAGGGCGCGAAGTTCGACGCCCGCGAGGCCGCCGTTGCCGCCGCCGCGAACGGCACGGTCACCGAGGTCGGGGCCGACGACGACAACGGGGCGGTGGCCTGGAGCATGGAGACCGTGAAGGACAGCGCGACGAGCGAGTGGAAGGTGGCGCTCGACACGGGCAAGGTCACGCAGGACCACTCCGACGACGACTGAGAACACCCCCGCCGCCCTTACCCGTCCCATCCGTGGGGGCTACGCCCCCAGACCCCCTACGGCCCTGAACGGGCCTCGTCCTCAAACGCCGGACCAGCTGAGGTACCCCGACCTGCGCTGAACCCCCCTCGTCACCCCCAGCGCCGGGCGGGCATGGGGAATACGCAGAACGGCGGCACAGGCAGGCCGCGTCGAGGTCGCGGACATGCGAAGTTCCTCTGGGAAGCGGCGCGTTGAGAACACGCCGTGACAGGTGAAGACGCCGGATCACCGCGACGACCGCTCTGCGAGCCGTTCGTGGTGGTGTGGGCGGCACCTATGCCAGGAGGAGGAACATGCCGGTCAACGAATCAGCGCGTCCCACGGGTCAACCACCGTGAAAACCCGCCACGTTACGGCTCCTCACCCCTCCGTCAGGCCCGCCACCAGCTCGTCCGCCGCCCGGTACGGGTCCAGTTCGCCCGCCACGATCCGCTCCGCCAGCGCGCCCAGGCGCCGGTCGCCGTGGAGGTCTCCGATGCGCTCCCGCAGGGCCGTGACCGCGATCGTCTCGACCTCGTGGGACGCCCGAGCCACGCGCCGCTCGGTGAGCACGCCCCGCTCCTCCATCCACGCCCGGTGCTTCTCCAGGGCTTCGACCAGTTCGTCGATGCCCTCTTCCCGGGACGCGACCGTCTTCACGATCGGGGGGCGCCAGTCCCCGGGGGACCTGGCCGCGCCCAGCCCCAGCATGTGGTTCAGCTCGCGGGCGGTGGAGTCCGCGCCGTCCCGGTCCGCCTTGTTGACAACGTACACGTCGCCGATCTCCAGGATGCCCGCCTTGGCCGCCTGGATGCCGTCGCCCATCCCGGGCGCGAGGAGCACCACGCTGGTGTCGGCCTGCGCGGCGATCTCCACCTCGGACTGGCCCACGCCGACCGTCTCGACCAGGATCACGTCGCAGCCCGCCGCGTCCAGCACACGGATCGCCTGGGGGGCCGCCCAGGCCAGGCCGCCGAGGTGGCCGCGGGTCGCCATCGAGCGGATGTAGACGCCCGGGTCCGACGCGTGGTCCGACATCCGCACCCGGTCGCCGAGCAGCGCGCCCCCGGAGAACGGCGACGACGGGTCGACGGCGAGTACGCCGACCCGCCTGCCCTGCCGCCGGTATGCCGTCACCAGCGCCGAGGTGGACGTCGACTTGCCCACGCCCGGTGATCCCGTCAGGCCGACCACGTACGCCCTGCCCGCCAGCGGGGCCAGCGCGGCCATGACCTCGCGGAGTTGTTCGGACGCCCCCTCCACCAGGGAGATCAGCCGGGCCACGGCCCGTGGCCGGCCTTCCCGGGCCTGCGCCACCAGCGTGGGGACGTCCTGCATCACAACTCCGTTCAGATCACAGCCGTACGACCACCCATGGCCAGTCCGAAGACCGCTTACGCCTTGGGTACCCGAACGATCAGCGCGTCACCCTGGCCGCCGCCCCCGCACAGGGCCGCCGCGCCCACGCCGCCGCCACGCCGCTTCAGCTCCAGGGCCAGGTGCAGTACGAGCCGTGCGCCGGACATGCCGATCGGGTGACCCAGGGCAATGGCACCGCCGTTGACGTTCACCCGTTCCGTGGACACGCCGAGGTCCTTGATTGACTGGACCGCGACCGCCGCGAAGGCCTCGTTGATCTCGATCAGGTCAAGATCCTCGACGCCCAGGCCCTCCTTCCCGAGGGCGTGCAGGATGGCGTTGGAGGGCTGGGACTGGAGGGAGTTGTCCGGGCCCGCCACATTGCCGTGGGCACCGATCTCCGCGATCCACTCCAGACCCAGCTCCTCGGCCTTCGCCCTGCTCATGACCACCACGGCCGCCGCGCCGTCGGAGATCTGCGACGACGTGCCGGCCGTGATCGTGCCGTCCTTCGTGAACGCCGGGCGCAGCTTGCCCAGCGACTCCGCCGTCGTCTCCGCCCGGATGCCCTCGTCCTGGCTGAAAACGATCGGGTCGCCCTTGCGCTGCGGGATCTCTACCGGCGTGATCTCCGCCTCGAACACGCCGTTCTTCTGCGCCGCCGCCGCGCGCTGGTGGGACGCGGCCGCGATCTCGTCCTGCTCGGGGCGCAGCAGGCCCAGACGCGTGTTGTGCTTCTCCGTCGACTCGCCCATGGCGATGTTCTCGAAGGCGTCGGTCAGACCGTCGTACGCCATCGCGTCGAGCATCTCGATCGCGCCGTACTTGAAGCCCTCTCGGGACTTGGGAAGCAGATGGGGGGCGTTCGTCATCGATTCCTGGCCACCGGCCACCACGATGTCGAACTCGCCGGCGCGGATCAGCTGGTCCGCGAGCGCGATCGCGTCCAGGCCCGACAGACACACCTTGTTGACGGTCAGCGCCGGGACGTTCATCGGGATGCCGGCCTTGACCGCCGCCTGGCGGGCCGGGATCTGGCCCGCGCCGGCCTGGAGGACCTGGCCCATGATCACGTACTGCACCTGGTCGCCACCGATCCCCGCACGGTCGAGGGCGGCCTTGATCGCGAAGCCGCCGAGGTCGGCTCCGGAGAAGGTCTTCAGCGAGCCCAGCAACCGTCCCATGGGCGTACGCGCGCCCGCGACGATCACCGAGGTACTGCTGTTCGTTCCTGACATGAGGTGCGATCCCCTTTCAGCTGGGGAGCTGAGGAGTGTGAACGAGGGTTTACTTGCAATGTACTGAGCGGTAGTCCCTCCGTCATCGGGCGGTCAGTGTGATCGCGCGCACGTTGCGTAACCGTCGCCGGAGCGCTGCACTGACACCATGCTGACGCGAATCGACCACATCGGGATCGCCTGTTTCGACCTCGACACGACTGTCGAGTTCTACCGGGCCACGTACGGCTTCGAGGTGTTCCACTCCGAGGTCAACGAGGAGCAGGGCGTGCGCGAGGCCATGTTGAAGATCAACAACACGGACGACGGCGGCGCCTCCTACCTCCAGCTCCTGGAGCCGACCCGCGAGGACTCCGCCGTGGGCAAGTGGCTCGCCAAAAACGGGGAGGGAGTGCACCACATCGCTTTCGGTACGGCAGATGTGGACGGAGACGCCGCGGACGTCCGCGGCAAGGGCGTACGCGTTCTGTACGAGGAGCCACGGCGCGGCTCCATGGGGTCGCGGATCACCTTCCTGCACCCGAAGGATTGTCACGGAGTACTGACAGAACTGGTCACTTCGGCGCCTGTTGAGTCACCTGAGCACTGACCCTCGTACATATGGGCCGGTAGGGTTGGGGACGGCCGCTGCCGTGTTGTCGGGGAGCGGCCCGGGTCCTGGTGTGTTGCGGTGCGGGATCCGAGGGCCGGGGTACAGGTTTCGGGGGCCGAGGGTGAGGGCGGGAGTCCGTGCCTCGCCGTTGATCTGACACCATTCCCCGGGGGCCCCGTTCCGCGGATGGACGTGGCTCGTTCGGAGAAGGTTGCGACCAGGGACGGATGGGACCGCGCAGTGCGGGGCTACGAACGCCAGGAGCGAGAGCCGGCGGCTGACGTCGACCACCTCTCTCGGTTCGAGGCCGAGATGGAGCGGCTGAAGACCGAGCGGGAAAAGGCGATTCAGCACGCCGAGGACCTCGGCTACCAGGTCGAGGTGCTGCGCGCCAAGCTTCACGAGGCGCGCCGCACCCTCATGTCCCGGCCCGCCTATGACGGCGGTGACATCGGCTACCAGGCCGAGCAGTTGCTGCGGAACGCGCAGATCCAGGCGGACCAGCTCCGCCAGGAGGCCGAGCGCGAGATGTCCCAGGCTCGCGCCCAGACCCAGCGCATCCTGCAGGAGCACGCCGAACAGGCGGCCCGTCTGCAGGCCGAGCTGCACCAGGAGGCGGTCACCCGTCGCCAGCAGCTCGATCAGGAACTGGCCGAGCGGCGCCAGACCGTGGAGTCGCACGTCAACGAGAACGTGGCGTGGGCCGAGCAGCTGCGGGCCCGCAGCGAGTCCCAGGCGCGGCGCCTCGTCGAGGAGTCCCGGACCGAGGCCGAGCAAGCGCTGGCCGCCGCACGCGCCGAGGCCGAGCGGGTCGCCAATGAGGCCAGGCAGCGGCTGCAGAGCGAGGGCGAGTCCGCCCGCGCGGAGGCCGACCAGCTGCTGCGCCGGGCGCGCGCCGAGGCCGAGCGTCTCCTGAACAGCGCGACCTCGGAGGCCCGCGAGGCCGCCGACCACGCCGAGCAGCTGCGCAGCTCCACGGCGACCGAGTCGGACAGCGCCCGCCGCCAGGCCACCGAGCTGAGCCGGGCCGCCGAGCAGCGGATGCAGGAGGCCGAGGCCGCCCTGCGCGAGGCGCGCGCCGAGGCGGAGAAGGTCCTCACCGAGGCGAAGGAGACCGCGACCAAGGCGATCTCCAGCGCCGAGTCGGCCAACGAGCAGCGCACGCGTACGGCGAAGGAGCAGGTCGCCCGGCTGGTCACCGAGGCCACCAAGGAGGCCGAGGCCACCAAGGCGACCGCCGAAGAGGTCGTCGCCGACGCCAGGGCGAAGGCCGAGAAGATCGTCGCGGAGGCCGAGGAGACCGCTCGCAGTCTCACCGCCGAGGAGACCGCCTCCCAGCTCGCCAAGGCGGCCCGTACCGCCGAGGACGTCCTCGACAAGGCGTCCGAGGAAGCGAAGTCGACGACCCGGGCGGCCACCGAGGAGGCCGAGCGCATCCGCGCGGAGGCCGAGGCGGAGGCGGACCGGCTGCGCGCCGAGGCGCACGACATCGCCGAGCAGCTCAAGGGCACGGCGAAGGACGACACCAAGGAGTACCGCGCCAAGACCGTCGAGCTTCAGGAAGAGGCCCGGCGGCTGCGCGGCGAGGCCGAGCAGCTGCGCGCCGACGCGGTCTCCGAGGGCGAGCGCATCCGGTCCGAGGCACGCCGCGAGGCCGTCCAGCAGATCGAGGAGGCGGCCAGGACCGCCGAGGAGCTGCTCGCCAAGGCGAAGGCGGACGCGGACGAGCTGCGCCAGACCGCCCAGACGGACAGCGAGAAGGTCCGTACGGAAGCCATCGAGCGCGCCACGGCGCTGCGCCGGCAGGCCGAGGAGACGCTGGAGCGCACCCGCAAGGAGGCCGAGCGGCACCGCGCGGAGGCCGCCGAGCAGGCAGAGGGCATCACGGCGGACGCCGAGCAGGCCGCGCGCGAGTTGCGCGAGGAGACCGAGCGGGCCATAGAGACGCGCCGGGACGAGGCCGCCGCCGAGCTGACCCGGCTGCAGACGGAGGCCGAGGACCGGCTCACCGCCGCCGAGCAGGCGCTCACGGACGCCCGCGCGGAGGCCGACCGGATCCGCCGCGAGGGGTCCGAGGAGTCGGAGCGGCTGCGTTCCGAGGCCGCCGAGCGCATCCGCAGCATCCAGGCGCAGGCCGACGCGGAGATCCAGCGGCTGCGTGACGAGGCGGCGGCGGACGCGTCCGCGTCCCGTGCGGAGGGCGAGGCCATCGCCGTACGCCTCCGGTCCGAGGCCGCGGCCGAGGCCGAGCGGCTGAAGTCGGAGGCCCAGGACACCGCCGACCGGGTACGGGCGGAGGCGCAGGCCGCTGCCGAGCGGCTGGCGGCGGAGGCGTCGGAGACGCTGGCCGCCGCTCAGGAGGAGGCCGCCCGGCGTCGGCGCGAGGCCGAGGAGACCCTCGGTTCCGCCCGCCAGGAGGCCGACCAGGAGCGTGAGCGGGCCCGCGAGCAGAGCGAGGAGCTGCTGGCGTCCGCGCGGAGGCGCGTGGAGGACGCGCAGGCCGAGGCCGTACGGCTGGTCGAGGAGGCGGACCGGCGGGCCAACGAGATGGTGTCGGCGGCCGAACAGCACGCCCAGCAGGTGCGGGAGTCGGTGTCGGGGCTGCACGAGCAGGCCCAGGAGGAGATCCAGGGGCTGCGCTCCGCCGCCGAGCACGTCGCCGACCGTATGCGGCGCGAGGCGGCCGAGGAGTCGGACCGGGTCCGTGCCGACGCCTACGCCGAGCGGGAGCGGGCCTCGGAGGACGCGAGCCGGGTGCGGCGCGAGGCGTCGGAGGCTTCGGAACACGCCAAGGCGCTCGCCGAGCGCACGGTGGGCGACGCGATCGCCGAGGCGGAACGGCTGCGACAGGACGCCGCCGCGCACGCCCAGCGGGTGCGTACGGAGGCGTCGGACGCCATCGCGGGCGCGGAGCAGGACGCGGCGCGCAGCCGTGCGGAGGCCCGCGAGGACGCGAACCGGATCCGTTCGGACGCGGCGACGCAGGCCGACACGCTGATCACCGAGGTGACGGCGGAGGCGGAGCGGCTCACCGAGGAGACCAACGCCGAGGCCGAGCGGGTCAGGGCCGAGTCCACGGCCAAGGCCGAGCAGCTGATCTCGGAGGCGACCGGGGAAGCGGAGCGGCTGCGGGCCGAGGCCGCCGACACGGTCGGTTCGGCGCAGCAGCACGCGGAGCGGATCCGTGCCGAGGCGGAGCGGGTCACGGCGGAGGCGGCGGCGGAGGCCGACCGGCTCATGTCGACCGCGCGCGACGAGGCCGACAGCACGCTGGACGAGGCCCGCAAGGAGGCCAACAAGCGGCGCTCCGAGGCGGCCGAGCAGGTCGACACGCTCATCACGGAGACGGCCGCCGAGGCCGACAAGCTCCTCTCGGAGTCGCAGCAGGCCGCGCAGAAGACCACCGCGGACGCGGAGGCGCAGGCCGACTCGATGGTGGGCGCGGCCCGCAACGAGGCCGACCGGCTGGTGGCCCAGGCGACTGCCCGGGGCAACTCGACGGTGGAGAAGGCCCGTACGGACGCGGACGAACTGCTCGTCGGCGCGCGCCGGGACGCCACCGCCATAAGGGAGCGCGCGGAGGAGCTGCGCGACCGGATCACGGCCGAGATCGAGAGCCTGCACGAGCGGGCCCGCCGTGAGGCCGCCGAGACCATGAAGTCGACCGGCGACCGCTGCGACGCGCTGATCACGGCCGCCGAGGAGCAGCTCGTCAAGGCGGAGGCGAAGGCCAAGGACCTGGTCTCGGAGGCCAACTCCGAGGCGGGCAAGGTCCGTATCGCCGCCGTCAAGAAGGCCGAGGGGCTCCTGAAGGAGGCCGAGCAGAAGAAGTCCACGCTGATCCGGGAGGCCGAGGAACTGCGGGCCGAGGCGATCCGCGAGGCGAAGCGCACGGTCGAGGAGGGCAAGCGCGAGCTCGAGGTCCTCGTCCGGCGCCGCGAGGACATCCAGGCGGAGATTTCCCGTGTCCAGGACGTGCTGGAGGCGTTGGAGTCCTTTGAGGCCCCGACGGCGAACAAGGACAGCGGCGTCAAGGCGGGCGCTGCCGCGGGCGTCACACGTACGGGTGGCAAGTCGTCAGAGGGCTAGCGCGGAGGGCGTGTTGCGTGCATTGTGTGGGGTTTTCTGGGGTCTTTGACCAATTCTTCGCCAAGCAGTCCGCCGGTTAGCCACTCAAAAGGGGTCTCATTCTCCATATCAATCGGGTGACTGCTCGATGACACGCCGCTTGGACCCCTAGGATTCCACCTATCACCTCACCGGTCTCATTCGACAGGAACCCCATGAGCGACACTTCCCCCTACGGCTTCGAGCTTGTGCGGCGTGGGTACGACCGCGCTCAGGTGGACGAACGCATTTCGAAGCTCGTCTCCGACCGTGACAGCGCTCTGGCCCGAATCACTGCTCTGGAAAAGCGCATCGAGGAGCTCCACCTCGAAACGCAGAACGCCCAGGCCCAGGTCAGCGACGCAGAGCCGTCGTACGCCGGTCTCGGCGCGCGCGTCGAGAAGATCCTCCGTCTCGCCGAGGAGGAGGCGAAGGACCTGCGCGAGGAGGCCCGTCGCGCGGCCGAGCAGCACCGTGAGCTCGCCGAGTCGGCGGCCCAGCAGGTGCGCAACGACGCAGAATCGTTCGCTGCGGACCGCAAGTCCAAGGCGGAGGACGAAGGCGTCCGGATCGTCGAGAAGGCCAAGAGCGACGCCTCCCAGCTGCGCCAGGAAGCGACGAAGGACGCGCAGTCCAAGCGCGAGGAGGCGGACGCCCTCTTCGAGGAGACCCGCGCCAAGGCCGCCCAGGCCGCCGCGGACTTCGAGACGAACCTCGCCAAGCGCCGCGAGCAGTCGGAGCGGGACCTCGCGTCCCGTCAGGCCAAGGCCGAGAAGCGCCTCGCGGAGATCGAGCACCGCGCGGAGCAGCTCCGCCTGGAGGCCGAGAAGCTGCGCACGGACGCCGAGCGCCGCGCCCGTCAGACCGTCGAGACGGCCCAGCGCCAGGCCGAGGACATCGTGGCCGACGCGAACGCCAAGGCCGACCGGATCCGTTCGGAATCGGAGCGCGAGCTGGCGGCTCTCACCAACCGCCGCGACTCGATCAACGCCCAGCTGACGAACGTCCGCGAGATGCTCGCCACCCTGACGGGAGCCGCGGTCGCCGCCGCCGGCGCCCCCGTGGCGGACGACGAGCCGATCACGCGCGGGGTCCCGGCCCAGCAGACCCGGTAAGCAGTAGGAACGGACGGCCGCGTTACGGCTGTAGGCGCCCGCACCCCTCGTACGAGGGGTGCGGGCGTCGGCTGTCTGGCGGTCACTCGCGAGCAAGGGGCAAGGTCACCTGCCCAGGGGCGCGTGGCTGTGACATTCGCGGCTCCGCCACGTGGGCGCGACAGGACACGACAGCGCAGCACAATGCGCAGTTGTTCGGCCGCGTCCCGGTGGGGGCTGGTCGCGCGGTTCCCCGCGCCGCTTGGGGGGCGCGGTTCCGCGCCCGGCTTCCCCATCCCCCGAGGCCGCTCGGCGGCGGCCGACCGGGCGGTCATGGACCCGACATTTTTGCCGCTTCTTGGGGGAACCGTCAGCGCCCGGATAAGCTCCTAACCCTTACGGGGGCGTGTGCCCCGCTGTCCTGAAGATTTCGATGGGTGCGGAGCATGATCGAGGCAGTCGGCCTGACGAAGCACTACGGCGACAAGACGGCCGTGTACAACCTTTCCTTCCAGGTGCGGCCAGGGTCCGTCACCGGCTTCCTGGGCCCCAACGGCTCGGGCAAGTCGACGACGATGAGGATGATCCTCGGCCTGGACCAGCCCACCTCGGGGCAGGTGACGATCGGCGGCTTCCCCTACCGCAAGCTGCCCAACGCTCCCCGTCAGGTCGGCGCCCTGCTCGACGCCAAGGCCGTCCACGGCGGCCGGCACGCCCGTAACCACCTCCTGTGCCTGGCCCAGCTGTCGGGCATCCCGGCGCGACGCGTGGACGAGGTGCTGGGGGTCGTGGGGCTGCAGGACGTGGCCCGCAAGCGCTCCAAGGGGTTCTCGCTCGGCATGGGACAGCGGCTCGGCATCGCCGCCGCGCTCCTCGGCGACCCCCAGGTACTGCTCTTCGACGAGCCGGTCAACGGTCTCGACCCCGAGGGCATCCTCTGGGTGCGCAACCTCATGAAGGCGCTCGCGGCGGAGGGGCGGACCGTGTTCGTCTCCTCGCACCTGATGAGCGAGATGGCGGTGACCGCCGACCACCTCATCGTGATCGGGCGCGGACAGCTGCTCTCCGACATGAGCGTGAAGGACTTCATCTCCACCAACTCTGCCGACTTCGCGCGCGTACGCACCCCCGAGACCGAGCCGGAGCAGCGCGAGAAGCTGACGGCCGCGCTGACCGAGGCGGGCGGCCAGGTGCTGCCCGAGCAGGACGGCGCGCTGCGCGTCATGGGGCTGCCGCTGCCCCGCATCAGCGACCTCGCGCACTCCGCCGACGTACGCCTGTGGGAGCTGTCTCCGCACCAGGCGTCGCTGGAGGAGGCGTACATGCGGATGACGCAGGGCGCCGTCGACTACCGCTCGACCGTCGACCAGCGGGCCGGGCTCCAGCAGCAGCTGCCGCCGGGCGCGCAGCCGCCGGTGCAGATGGCGGTGCCGGGGCAGGGCCAGCCTGGCTGGTACGCCCCGCCGCCGCCCCAGCAGGGCGGTCAGCCCCCGTTCGCGGCGCCCGGACGGCCGACGGGGCCGTACGGCGCCCCTGGCGGCCCCGGTGCTCCCGCCGGCGGCCACCCGAACCCGTACGCGCAGCCCGCCGCCGCACCCCAGCAGGCGCCCGCCGCTGCCGCCGCCCCCGACCTGACCAAGCCCGAGGACGCCCGATGAGCACGCCCCAGCAGCCCCCGACGCAGCAGCTGCCACCGCAGGCCGCGCCCGACTGGCAGGCGTCGCCCGGCACTTCGTACCCCGTCTACACCTCGCCGATCCCGGTCACGCGCACGCACCTCGGTCATGCCCTCGCCTCCGAGTGGACGAAGATCAAGTCGGTGCGCTCCACGATGTGGACGCTCGGGGTCTTCCTGCTCCTCGTCATCGGCATCGGCCTGCTGGTCGCCGTACAGACGAACGACTCCGACTTCGGGGACGTGCCCTACACCATCCCCGCGTTCTTCGGGCTGGTCCTCGGGCAGATCTGCCTGATCACGCTGGGCGTGCTGGTCATCTCGTCGGAGTACGGCACGGGCATGATCCGTACGACCTTCACGGCCTCGCCACAGCGCCACCGGGTCCTCGCCGCCAAGCTGATCATCTTCTTCGCGGTCGCGTTCGTCGTGTCCGCGTTCGCGATCGGTTTCGTCGGCCTGGTGACAGAGGCGATGCACAGTGGCGGCGAGGGCAGGGCATGGGGCGGCACGGTCGTCATGGGCGCGCTGTACGTCTCGCTGCTCGGTGTGCTCGCTCTCGCGGTCGGCTCGATGCTGCGGCACTCGGCCGGCGCGATCACCGCGATGCTGGGCCTCGTCCTGGTGCCGGCGATCCTGCCCGCGTTCCTGCTGATCTCCGACAGCATGCGGGGGATCGGCGAGAAGATGCTGGACTACAACGCCCCCAACGCCCTCGCCAAGATCTTCGGGTTGGACGGCGAGAACGGCGGCGGCTCACAGCTCGGTCTGCTCGCCGGGGTGACCGCCGCGGCGATCGCCGGTGCCTTCGTGCTGCTGGACCGCCGGGACGTGTGATTCACCCGGAGGTGTGAACTCCCGCGGCTTCTGGGCAAGTTCAGAAACCCGGTCAGAACCTCGGTGCGTTACGGGACCGCTGCACCCGCGTGGTGCGGCGGTCCTTCGCGTTCCAGCACGCCTTGTGCCAGTGCCGCCGGTCGTCCACGCCCGCGTGCTCGGCCCACGCGACGACGTGCGGGACACCGGACGGGATCATCTGGTCGCAGCCGGGGCAGCGGTACGTCTTGCCCTGGGCGCCGGCCCCCACCACGTGCCGGACGTTCCAGCTCTCGCCCCGCCAGCTCTCCGACGACTGGAATCCGCCGTAGCGACCGGAGTCGTCCTCGTCGGCGCTCCGGCCGGACGAGCCGGGGCCTCGGGGGCGGTTGCGGCGCGGGGACACAGGACACCTCACGGAGCGGTTCAGGGGCACAGGTCCTGTCCAGCCTACGCGGCGCGATCCGGGGTAAGAATCAGTCACCAGCTCCGCCCGATTTCCTTCGAACCCTCTCGAACTTCCGCCCGAATCCTCGCCCGAATCCCGCGTCGGTTCCCGGGCCCCTCCCAGGCAGACCCCAGGACGCTCCCTGCCTGGCCGCCTGATTCTGCAGACAATCCGCCAATCTCTCCGCCAAGCCGTGACTTCGGCACGTGTCGCACGGTTATGCCGTGCGGGGGAGCTCCGTGTCGGGGCCTAGGAAGCAGGAAAGAGCAATGCGCGTAGGAAGTTTTGTGCTGGCGGCCCAGTTCCCGGGCCAGGGCCAGGGGGAGGCGCTGCACCGAGCGGTCCGGTCCGCCGAGGTCGCCGAGGAGGCGGGTCTCGACACGGTCTGGCTGGCGGAGCACCACTTCGTGCCGTACGGCACCTGCCCGTCCGCGACGACCCTGGCCGCGCTGCTGTTGGGCCGCACCCGGCGCATCCGGGTCGGCACGGCGGTGAGCGTACTGCCCACCACCCACCCCGTCGCGCTCGGCGAACAGGCGGCGCTGCTGCATCTGACGTCCGGCGGGCGGTTCACTCTGGGCGTGGGGCGCGGCGGGCCGTGGGTCGACCTGGAGGTGTTCGGGACGGGTCTGGAAGCGTACGAGAAGGCGTTCCCGGAATCGCTCGATCTGCTGGTCCGCTGGCTGCGCGAACCGTCCGTGTCGGCCGACGGCGACCGGTTCAGGTTCCGCGAAGTGCCCGTCGTACCCCGCCCGTCGGAGTCGCTGACGGACACCGCGGGCCCGGAGGTCGTCGTCGCCTGCACCTCGCCGTCGAGCGTGCGGCTCGCCGCCGAGCGCGGGCTGCCCATGCTCCTCGGCATGCATGTCGGGGACGAGGAGAAGGCCGAGATGGTCGCCCTGTGGGGGCAGTACGCACGGGCGGCGGGTCGTTCGGCGGACGAGATCCGGGGCGCCGCCCATGTGTCGGCCGGCGTCTGCCAGATCGCGGACCGGCGCACGGACGCGGTCGAGACGCTGATGAAGGCGATGCCGGGATGGCTGCGACAGGGGCTGGAAGCACATGTCACGGTGGACGGCCGGGAGCGTTCGATGCGGGACCCGGTGGCGTACACCGAACTCCTCTGCGGGCTGCACCCGGTGGGCACACCCAGGCTGTGCGCCGACCGGCTCGCGGCGACGTCCGAACGGACGGGCATCTCGCGCTTCGCCCTGCTCATCGAGGGTTCCGGCGACCTGGCGGCCACCGAGGAGAACGTACGGCGGCTGGGGACCGAGGTGCTCACCCAGCTGCGCTGACCCGTGTTCAGCTGCGCTGCCCCGGGAAGCTTGCCGCCCCGTACAGAAACACCTCCCGCGTACGGAGCGGCAAGCCAGTGCCCTCAGGGCCGCGTCAGCAGTCCCTGAACTCCGGAGACTGGTTCAGCAGCTGACTGCGCACCGAGGTGAAGCGGGCCAGCTTGACGTCAACCGAGGCGTCCAGCGGGAACACCGCCACCCGGTGGCAGTTCTGGAAGGCCAGCCGCACACCGAAGTGTCGCTGCAGCGCGCCGCGTATCGCGTCACTCGCGAGCGCCCGCAGCAGCTGGCCACGTGCCTGCTCGTCCGGCGGCGGCGTCTGGTTGTCGGCGAAGTCTCCGCCGTCCACCTTCAACTGTGCCACCAGGGAGCTGATCATCTCCCACGCGTAGGGCAGGGAGGTCCGGACGCAGTCGACGAATTCTGCTTCGTCGACCTCGCCTCGCTCGGCCTGTTCGAGTAGGGCCGGTGAGACGTCGAGCGACATGAGTTCTCCTCTCGCACCCCCGGATCACAGGGGTTGCCGGACACGGAAAGGGAGCCCGCGACACCGAGCACGCTGCGTACATGCATCGCGACCTCCCGGTTACCACCGTAAGCAACGGGCCGTGACCGCACCAGGAAAACGCGGATACAGGACCGGTCAGAACCCTCCCTCTGGGAACACAATCAGCCAACAACGAACAGTTGCCTCTGGCATGTTCCTTGGGCCCATCAGGGCTCCACCTCCGCTCTGAGGTGGGCGAATCGCGTGGAGCACCGCCCGTCGAGTAGCGTTGCCGACCATGCGTCTCGTCATTGCGCGCTGTTCCGTGGACTACGCGGGCCGGCTCACCGCTCATCTCCCGTCGGCCCCCCGTCTCATCCTGGTCAAGGCTGACGGCAGCGTCTCGATCCACGCGGACGACCGCGCCTACAAGCCTCTCAACTGGATGTCTCCGCCCTGCACGTTGAAGGAGGGGGCCGGAGACGACGAGGGAATCTGGACCGTCATCAACAAGGCGGGCGAGAAACTCATCATCACGATGGAGGAGATCCTCCACGATTCGTCCCACGAACTGGGCGTGGACCCGGGCCTGATCAAGGACGGCGTGGAAGCACACCTCCAGGAACTGCTGGCCGACCGCATCGAGACCCTCGGCGACGGCTATTCCCTCATCCGCCGCGAGTACATGACGGCCATCGGCCCGGTCGACATCCTGTGCCGGGACGCCGAGGGCGCGACGGTCGCGGTGGAGATCAAGCGGCGCGGCGAGATCGACGGCGTGGAGCAACTCACGCGCTATCTGGAGCTGTTGAACCGCGACCCGCACCTCGCTCCGGTCCGCGGCATCTTCGCCGCCCAGGAGATCAAGCCCCAGGCCCGTGTCCTCGCCACGGACCGGGGCATCGGCTGCGCGGTCCTGGACTACAACGCGCTGCGCGGCATCGAGGACGACAAACTCCGGTTGTTCTGACGTCCGTTCACCGAGAAGGGCCGGTCCCATGGACCGGCCCTTCTCGCGTGTACGCCCTACTGCCGCGCGGCGCTGTCAGATCACCGGCGCCTCGCTCGACGTCGCCGTCACCGGTGCGGTGGTGTCGGCCGGGGCGCCCGCGGGCTCGCTGGCGGTCTCGGTCTGGCTGGACGGGCCGCTGGCCGAGGTCGTGGTCGCCGGGGCGGAGGGCTCCGGCGATGTTGTCGGCCCGGTCGTCTGGTCCGGGGTTGTCGGGGCCGGAGTGGTCGGAACGGACGTTGTCGGGGCCGGAGTGGTCGGATCAGACGTGGTCGGGTCGTCCGTCGGTTCGGTCGTCGTCGGGTCGTCCGACGGAGACGAGGTACCGCCCCCACCCCCGGTCCCACCCCCCGGCGTCCTCGTCCCCGTCGGATCGTCCGACGGCTCCTCCTCGCCCGTCGCAGGCGGCG
Organism: Streptomyces sp. ADMS; assembly: GCF_033441795.1. NCBI lineage: Bacteria > Bacillati > Actinomycetota > Actinomycetes > Kitasatosporales > Streptomycetaceae > Streptomyces > Streptomyces sp. ADMS. Next base: position 17,533 of record NZ_JAVFVX010000006.1, read on the forward strand.
TCGGGTCGTCCGAGGTGCCCATTGTCCCGTCGGGGCCCGGGTCGGTCGGGCGACTGGTGGCCGTACCGGTGTCGCTGTCGCCGTCGCTGTCGCCGTCTCCGTTGTCGGCCTTGTCCGCGCCCAGGCTGTCGTCGTCGCTGCCCGGACTGGCGGACGGGTTGACGCCGACCTGGTCGGACGGGGCGTCGTTGGGGTTCGAGGTCGCCCCCAGCGTCACCACCGTACCGAGCACCGCCGCGAGCAGGGCGCCCGCGCCGGCCGCCACGAGGTTGCGCCGGGCACCGCCCACGAGCCGCTGGATGCCCGAGACCTTGTGTGCCCCGCCACCGCCCACGGACCGGGGCGTGATGACGGTCGCCGCGAAGTCACCGGACCCGTAGCCGGAGCCCTTACCGGAGGCCGGGCCGGAACCGGCGCCGGACGGCTGGAGCGGCGGGTAGCCTCCGGCCCCGAAGACGGCCGGGACGCCGCCGGGCGGCGACGCCGACTCCTCGTACCGTGCGTCCGGCACCTCTTCGCCCGCCGTGGAGACCGGGCCGGAGCCGGGGCCGGGGGTGTCGCCCGACCGGTCGGCGACCAGGGTGAGCGCGCGGCGGCCCGTGACCGTGCCGCGTTTGTCGGCGAGGGCGCCGCGCAGGCCGATGGCGGCCTCCAGCTCGACACGGGCCCGGTCGAGCTGTTCGCCACAGAGCGCGAGGATGCCCAACTCGTGGTGGAAATAGGCCTGTTCCGCGACCTCTCCGGCGAGCCGGGCGGACTCCGCGCCGGCGTGCAGGACGCGTTCCCAGGCGCTCCAGTACAGGCCGGCCGCGAAGGCGGGCGCCGCCGTACGGGCCAGCCGTACGGCCGTGCTCTCCTCGTCCTCACCCGAGGGCACCGCGGCCGGGACAAGCACGCCGAGCGCGGCGAGCAGGGCGTCGGACTCGGCGCAGACCCGCTCGGGGGTCACGGACGGGTGTCCGGCCCACCAGGCGTAGTGCTGGGCGGCGATGGCCGCCCGGTCCTGGGCGCCGTCGCCGTACCCGGCCGCCTCCAGCTGCGTCTGCACCCCGGCCGCGAGCCGGTAGTGCGAGCCGACCGGGGAGACCAGCGCACAGCCCAGCAGCTCGCCGAGGGCGGCGTCCGCGTGGGTGTCGCCGACCAGCGCGGGCAGATGGGCCTGGTGGGGCACCTCGCCGCCGAGCGCGACGGCGAACCGCAGGGTGTCCCGCGCGGACTCGCTGAGCCGGGACGCGAGCAGTGGCGCGGGCGCGGCACCCTCGGCGAGCGAGGGCAGCGGTACGTCGTGTTCGTCGCCGGTGTCGAACGGCGCGTCGACCGGCGTCTCCTCGAAGACGCCGAACTCGTCGAAGGCGTCGGCGCGGGCGCGCAGGTTGTCGCGTTGCCTGAGCAGGGCGCCGGCCTGGACGAACCGCAGGGGCAGGCCCTCGGACTCGAACCAGAGGTCGCCGGCCCAGTTGGCCTCTTCCTCGGTGAGGACGCGGCCGACGGCGCGCTCAAGGAGTTCCAGACCGCCGGCCCGGTCGAGGCCGTCGAGGAACAGCTCCTCGATCAGTGAGTCGGCGGACGGCGCGGGCACGTCCGGGGTGGCGCTGATCAGGAAGGCGCACTCGGGGGTCGCGTCGAGGAGTTCGTCGAGCGCGGCGCCGCCGAACTCCACGTCGTCGAGGAAGACGACCGCGCCGGCCTCGCGGACGAGATCACGCAGTTCGTCCGGTTCCGGCCGGTACAGAGGTGCGCTGTAGACGGCGTAGAAGAGGTCGTAGAGCAGGTCGGTCTGGGTGCGGTGCAAGCCGGTGAGGCGGACCACGCCGTCGGGCGCGAGGTCCGCGCAGTCCGCGGCGACGGCGTCCAGGAGCGTGGTGCGGCCGGAACCGGCCGGACCGGTGAGGCGTACGGAACGGCCGCGGGCCAGCAGTCGCACCAGCCGTTCGCGTTCGCCGTCGCGCTCCAGGAGCGGCAGTTCGGGCTGCGCGGGACCGGGCGGTACGGGTGGTGTGGCCGCGCGGGTGATCTCGGCGCGCTCGGCCGCCGTGAGCTTGGCGGGCCGGCCGGGCCGTTCACCGGGCGGGCAGACCTCTATCTCGCTGCCGTCGACCGGGTTGACCGTGAGCAGGTAGTCGCCCGAGACGAGTTGCGCCGTGCGAGCGAGCGCGGGCGTGTGCTGGCCGAATTCGGATGTGAGGGCGTCGCGAGGCGGGCGCTGACGCGGCGTGTTGCCGTCGGCGTCGTGGCCGTACTCCTCGGAGCCCTGGTTGTTCGGGTCCATAAGGTTCAAGCCCCCCAAAAGCGTCGTGTGCGGGTCAACGGGACCCAGGCCCCTCCCGGCCTTGCTGCACACTGCGCTGTCGCTTCTGGTCCGGGCCCGCTCGTGGGATGTCAGGCAGCGGGCGACCGAACCCTAAACCTTCGCACAGTATCTACGACAGGCCGGGGTACCGCGCCGTCCGAGACGTCACAGTCTCGTGAGGATTGTGCGTGACGCGCGTTTTGCCGCGGACGCCCGGACCTCCCCCGGCCCGTGTGACACATCCGGACAACTCACCACATTCGGGTCACACCCGAGGCAGGGACTGCACCCCGATACCGCCTTCGATCGCCAGGATCCGGTGGAGCCGGGTGGCCACCAGCAGGCGCTGCATCTGCGGTGGTACATCGCGCAGCACCAGCCGTCTGCCGCACCGCCCGCACCGCCGGTGGGCTCCCATGATCACCCCGAGCCCGGTGGCGTCCCAGGAGTCCAGCTCGGACAGGTCCAGCACCAGATCGCCGACGCCCGTGTCGACGGCCGTGTGCAGGACCGTACGGGCGTCCGCCGCGCTGCGGACGTCGAGGCGGCCCCCGACGACCAGCTCGGCGTGGTCGCCCCTGATGTACATATACGCTCCCCGGGAGTGCGTGTCGTGCTCCGCGTCGGTAGGTGATGCAACGTCTGACTGCCTGAGGGGCGGTCAGGTTGCCGTCTGTGAGCGAACCGATACCCAATTCACCCCACGGGGTGACACCCCAGGGGTTCGTGCGGTTTCCGTGTCTGTTGACTACTTGCGGTTCGGCGGTGCAGCGGTACTGCTCGTTGTTTTTCGGTACTGCTCGGTACTGCTCAGTGCTTGTAGAAGCCCTGCCCGCTCTTGCGGCCGATGTCACCGGCGTCAACCATCCGGCGCATCAGCTCCGGAGGGGCGAACTTCTCGTCCTGGGACTCGGTGTAGATGTTGCTGGTCGCGTGCAGCAGGATGTCGACGCCGGTGAGGTCGGCGGTGGCCAGCGGGCCCATGGCGTGCCCGAAGCCGAGCTTGCAGGCGAGGTCGATGTCCTCGGCGGTGGCGACACCGGACTCGTACAGCTTGGCCGCCTCGACGACGAGCGCAGAGATCAGCCGGGTCGTCACGAAACCGGCGACATCCCGGTTGACGACGACGCAGGTCTTGCCGACGGACTCGGCGAACTCCCGTGCGATGGCGAGGGTTTCGTCGCTCGTCTTGTAGCCGCGGACCAGCTCGCAGAGCTGCATCATCGGCACCGGCGAGAAGAAGTGCGTACCGACGACCCGGTCCGGGCGGTCGGTCACGGCGGCGATCTTGGTGATGGGGATGGCGGAGGTGTTGGAGGCGAGCACGGCGTCGTCGCGCGCGATCTTGTCGAGCGCGCGGAAGATCTCGTGCTTGACCTCCAGCTTCTCGAAGACCGCCTCGACGACGATGTCCGCGTCGCCGACCGCGTCCAGGTCGGTGGTCGCGGTGATGCGTCCGAGGGCGGACTCGGCGTCGGCCGCGGCCAGTTTGCCCTTGCCGACGAACCTGTCGTACGAGGATTTGATGCCGTCGGTGCCACGGATGAGCGCTTCGTCGGTGACATCGCGCAGGACGACGTCCCAGCCCGCCTGGGCGGAGACCTGGGCGATTCCGGAACCCATCAGGCCGGCTCCGATGACGGCAAGCTTCCGTGCCACTGTGCGACTCCCCTGACGCGCTGTTTACGTATCCCTTGGTAGGGGCCCCGACAAGGCCTCTCCGGCGGACCTTAGCGGTCGTGAGCGGTTGTGTGACCGCTTAGTAACGCGTTTCACGTCTCATGGCGTGAGACACCGATCACGTTGGTCACGTCTCGTCCGACGGACTTGACGATCCTCCCGACGGCCGAAGCCGAAGGGATTCCGACCTCAGCGGTCGGAGCGCCAATTCGTGGCGGTCTCACGCTGGTTGGCAGCCTCACAGACCGGCTGACGCCGAGGTCTCCGCGCCCTGCGCCCCGCATGACCGCGGGCCGGTGTGCTCTTCGCCGCCACCGTGTCGGCGTGTTCCAGATCCCGCAGACCCTGCTGTCCGGATGTGTCCGCAGACGGGGCACGTCACCGGTGTGGCCGCGCCTCCCCGCCACCTCGGCCTGCTCCGGCGTGGGAGTGAGCCGATACCTTCTGCCGACCGGCAACCCCTCTCGCCATCGACGCCGCCCGCCTCCAGGACGTGGATACGAACCAGGAACGCATGCGCGAGCCCGAAGACTTCGGCAGTGGCCGTCCTCCGTCCGAGGGCACATGGTCACCACTCGGCCCGCATGGGAGGAGCGTCTAGATTGGCCGCATGGTCAATCTGACGCGTATCTACACCAGGACCGGCGACAAGGGCACCACCGCCCTCGGTGACATGAGCAGGGTCGCCAAGACCGACCTGCGGATCGCGGCGTACGCCGACGCCAACGAGGCGAACGCGGTGATCGGGACCGCCGTTGCCCTCGGTGGGCTGGCGGAGGACGTCGTCAAGGTCCTGACCCGGGTACAGAACGACCTGTTCGATGTGGGCGCCGACCTGGCGACGCCGGTGGTCGAGAACCCGGAGTTTCCTCCGTTGCGGGTCGAGCAGTCCTACATCGACAAGCTGGAGGCGGACTGCGACCGGTTCCTCGAAGACCTGGAGAAACTGCGCTCGTTCATCCTGCCCGGCGGCACCCCCGGCGCCGCCCTGCTGCACCAGGCGTGCACGGTCGTACGCCGGGCCGAGCGCTCCACGTGGGCCGCGCTGGAGGTCCACGCCGACGCGATGAACCCGCTCACCGCGACCTACCTCAACCGGCTGTCGGACCTGCTGTTCATTCTTGCCCGGACGGCCAACAAGGAGGTCGGGGACGTCCTCTGGGTCCCGGGCGGGGAGCGCTGACCGCTCCTCGTAGCCGGCCGGCGCCTTCTTCGGCCAGATCGTGTACGTCAGCGCGACCAGCCCGTGGATGCCGGCGGCCCGGAGCGCCGCCCACTGGAAGGACCGCAGCGACGACGTGTCCCCGTCACCGACGTACCAGACCGCCGTCTGGAGCAGCGCGCAGGCGACCGCTGCCGCCAGAACCGTGCGCAGCCACAGGCTGCCCTCGTGGCGGGCGCGCGCCATGCCGAGGCGGGGCGGCTTCGGCGGGGGCGGGCCCCCGGCCAGGCGGTGGGCGGCGTGGCCGTCGAGCCAGCGGATCGTGTAGTGGCCGTACGCCACCGTGAAGCCGATGTAGAGCGCGGCCAGGCCGTGCTCCCAGCCCGGTTCGGCACCGTTCCTCAGGTCGATCGCCGTCACGACGAACAGCACCAGTTCCAGCAAGGGCTCGCACAGCAGCAGCACCACGCTGGTGCGACGCCACTTGAGCAGGTAGCGGACAGCCAGGCCGAGCGCCAGCAGCACCCAGAAGCCGACCTCGCAGGCGATGATCAACGCGACGATCACGACTCGCTCCTCACAGGGGAATCCGGGAAACCGGGGGAATCCGTTACGGGAATCCGTTCTCCTTCCAGGCTCCCGGCGGCACGCCCCGGATACGTCGTCGGCGGTGAGGAAGTCGCCGTACATCGAAAGATGCAGTTCGGGACCCTCCCCGGGAATCAGGCGGGCGGCGGGTGGGCCGTGTTGGATGGAGTCATGGCCCCGCGACTTCCCCGCCCGCACCGGGACGATGTGCGCATCGCACTCGCGGGGCTGCTCGGCGGACTGCTGTTCTGGGGCGCCGGTCCCGGCACCCGGCCGGCCAGTGAGCCGATCGTCCTCCGGGAGGGGCGCTGGCCGGTCCTGCTGCCACTCGCCGTGACCGCCGGCTGCGAGCTGCTCCGGCGGGTCCGCGACGGTGAGCAGGCGGTGGCGCTGGCCCGTGAACTGCGGCCGGATCTGGTGCTGATGGACATTCAGATGCCGCGCCTGGACGGGGTGTCGGCGACCCGCCAGGTGGTCTCCGAACAGCTTGCCGACGTCCTGGTGCTGACCACCTTCGACCTCGACGAGTACGTTTTCGGGGCGCTGCGCGCGGGCGCCTCGGGCTTTCTCCTGAAGAACACGGAGGCGAGGGACCTGATCGAGGCCGTGCGGACGGTGGCGCGCGGCGAGGGTCTGATCGCCCCGGCGGTCACCCGACGCCTGATCGCCGAGTTCGCCACCAGGCCGGCACGGGAGCCGAGGGCCGACCCCGCCGTCCTGGGCACCCTCACCCGCCGGGAGCGCGAGGTGCTGTCGTGCCTCGGCGAGGGACTGTCCAACGCCGGCATCGCGGCCCGCCTCGACATGGCCGAGGCAACGGTGAAGACGCACGTCAGCCGGATACTGGGCAAGCTGGAGCTGCGCAGTCGGGTCCAAGCGGCGGTGTTGGCACAGGAGTTGGGGGTTTAGCGGATCAGGCGCACCTTTGCGCGAAGTGGTCCAGACCTATTGACCCGTGGTCCAGACCTTCCTATTCTCGCGGCACTGTGGGTGCGAAGGCTCAGTCGCGCCCCCTACACCTCCAAGGAGGCGCGGCATGCGCTTCGCACACAGATGTACGGCAGGCTTCAGCACCCTGCTGCTCCCCCTCGCCGCCCTGGTGGGCCTGGCGAGCCCGGCACAGGCGGCCACCTCGGCCACCGCCACCTACGCCAAGACCCAGGACTGGGGCACCGGCTTCGAGGGCAAGTGGACGGTCACCAACACCGGCACCACGTCGATCAGTTCATGGACGGTCGAGTGGGACTTCCCCTCGGGTACGTCCGTCACCTCGGCCTGGGACGCGGACGTCACGTCCAGTGGCGCCCACTGGACCGCCAGGAACAAGTCATGGAACGGCACCCTCGCCCCCGGCGCCGCCGTCTCCTTCGGCTTCAACGGCGCCGGCTCCGGCTCACCCGCCAACTGCAAGCTGAACGGCGGAAGTTGTGACGGTGGCTCGGTCCCAGGCGACAACGCCCCCTCCGCGCCCGGCACTCCGACCTCGTCCGGCATCACCAACACCTCGGTGAAGCTCAGCTGGGGCGCTGCCACCGACGACAAGGGCATCAGGAACTACGACGTCCTGCGCGGCGGCACCAAGGTCGCGACGGTGACGGCCACCTCGTACACGGACACGGGTCTGACCGCCGGTACGGACTACTCGTACACCGTCCGGGCCCGGGACACCGCCGACCAGACGGGCCCGGTGAGCGGCGCGGTCGCCGTACGCACCACCGGGGGCACCACGGACCCGCCCACCGGGAACAAGGTCAAGCTCGGCTACTTCACCGAGTGGGGCGTCTACGGCCGCAACTACCACGTCAAGAACCTGGTGACCTCGGGCTCGGCGCCCAGGATCACGCACATCAACTACGCGTTCGGCAACGTCAAGGACGGCAAGTGCGTCGTCGACGACACCTACGCCGCCTACGACAAGGCCTACACCGCGGACCAGTCGGTGTCGGGCGTGGCAGACACCTGGGACCAGCCGCTGCGCGGCAACTTCAACCAGCTGCGCCAGCTGAAGGCCAAGTACCCGCACATCAAGGTGCTGTACTCCTTCGGCGGCTGGACCTACTCCGGCGGCTTCGCCCAGGCCGCCGCCAACCCGGCCGCCTTCGCCGCCTCCTGCAAGGCGGTCGTGGAGGACCCGCGCTGGGCGGATGTCTTCGACGGCATCGACATCGACTGGGAGTACCCGAACGCCTGCGGCCTGACCTGTGACACGTCCGGCCCCGCGGCCTTCAAGAACCTGATGTCGGTCCTGCGTTCGACGTTCGGGGCGAACTACCTCGTCACCGCGGCCATCACCGCCGACGGCTCCTCCGGCGGCAAGATCGACGCGGCCGACTACGGCGGCGCATCCGCCCACCTCGACTGGTACAACGTGATGACGTACGACTACTTCGGCGCCTTCGACGCGGACGGTCCGACCGCCCCGCACTCGCCGCTCACCTCGTACGCCGGCATCCCGGCCGCCGGCTTCAACTCCGCCGACGCCATCGCCAAGCTGAAGGCGAAGGGCGTCCCGGCCGCGAAGCTCCTGCTGGGCATCGGCTTCTACGGCCGCGGCTGGACCGGCGTCACCCAGTCCACCCCCGGCGGCACGGCGACCGGCGCGGCACCGGGCACGTACGAGGCTGGCATCGAGGACTACAAGATCCTCAAGTCGTCCTGCCCGGCCACCGGCACGATCGCCGGCACGGCGTACGCGTACTGCGGCAACAACTGGTGGTCGTACGACACTCCCGCGACGATCGCCGGGAAGATGACCTGGGCCAAGAACCAGTCCCTGGGCGGCGCGTTCTTCTGGGAGTTCAGCGGCGACACGAGCAACGGAGAGCTGGTGAGCGCGATCAGCGGCGGGCTGGCGTAGCCACCGGCACGGCAGCAGCGGCGGGGCGGATGCGTGCGTACGCATCCGCCCCGCCGCCCCATTTATGTCAGGGTCAGGCCACATTCACCTGTTGCCCAGGAGGCGCCGCCTCCAGCCAGGCGAGGAAACCGGTCAGCGCGTCGTCGCTCATCGCCAGCTCCAGCCTCGTCCCCCGGTGGACACAGGCCAGCACCACCGCGTCCGAGAGCAGGGCCAGCTCCTCCTCGCCGTCGGGGGCGCGGCGGCCGGCCACCTCGATCGCCGAGCGTTCCAGGACGCGGCGCGGACGGGGGGAGTACGAGAAGACGCGGTACCACTCGATGCGGTCGCCGTTGTAGCGGGCGACTCCGTAGCCCCAGCCCTTGCCGCTGGGGTCGGGTTTCTCGGGTACGTCCCAGCGCAGGCTGCAGTCGAACGTACCGCCGGAGCGCTGGATGAGTCGGCGGCGCAGCCCGAAGACGAACAGGCCCACCACCACGAACGCCACTACCAAGCCGCACACAGTCAGAGCGAGGATCATCGACACCGACCTCCTCGTCTCCTAGGTAACGGAAAAGAAAAAACATCCGGATTTGCCTCAGCCGCGGCCAGGGCCGGCGCTAACCGGTCCCAGCCGCGGCTGAGGCAAAGCATCACATTGGTGCGCTGGAGTCAGCGCGCCGCCACGGCCCGCAGTCGGACATCCGCACGCCGCTCGGCTGAGGCGTCGCCCTCCGCCTTCGCGCGCTCGAGCTCTCGCTCCACGCGCTGGACGTCGATCTCGTCCGCCAGCTCGGCGACCTCTGCCAGCAGCGACAGCTTGTTGTCCGCGAACGAGATGAAACCGCCGTGCGCCGCGGCGACGACCGTTCCACCATCACTCGTACGGATGGTCACCGGGCCCGACTCCAGCACACCGAGCAGCGGCTGGTGACCGGGCATGACGCCGATGTCGCCGGACGTGGTGCGCGCGACGACCAGGGTGGCCTCGCCGGACCAGACCTGGCGGTCGGCAGCGACCAGCTCGACGTGCAGCTCAGCAGCCAAGGTTGGCTCCTCGGGTCACCACCCGGCGGTTGTGCCGGGTGTCGGGGTCAATTCTAGTGGGTGTGCGGAGAGGGGCAGGACGCACCCCGCGAAGGGTGCTCCCCTGCCCCTCTCCCAAGAGCGCGGGGGTCAGGAGACGCCCAGCTCCTTGGCGTTGGCCTTGAGGTCCTCAATACCACCGCAGAGGAAGAACGCCTGCTCCGGGAAGTGGTCGTAGTCGCCGTCGATGATCGCGTTGAACGCGGTGATCGACTCGTCCAGCGGTACGTCCGACCCGTCGACGCCGGTGAACTGCTTGGCGACGTGGGTGTTCTGGGACAGGAAGCGCTCCACGCGACGGGCACGGTGGACGACAAGCTTGTCCTCTTCGCCCAGCTCGTCGATACCGAGGATCGCGATGATGTCCTGAAGGTCCTTGTACTTCTGGAGGACCGTCTTGACGCGCATCGCGGTGCTGTAGTGGTCCGCCGCGATGTAGCGGGGGTCCAGGATGCGGGACGTGGAGTCCAGCGGGTCCACGGCCGGGTAGATGCCCTTCTCGGAGATCGGACGGGAGAGAACCGTCGTCGCGTCGAGGTGGGCGAAGGTGGTGGCCGGAGCCGGGTCGGTCAGGTCGTCCGCGGGGACGTAGATCGCCTGCATCGAGGTGATCGAGTGACCGCGGGTCGAGGTGATGCGCTCCTGGAGGAGACCCATCTCGTCGGCCAGGTTCGGCTGGTAGCCCACCGCGGAGGGCATACGGCCGAGCAGGGTCGAGACCTCGGAACCGGCCTGGGTGAAGCGGAAGATGTTGTCGATGAAGAACAGCACGTCCTGCTTCTGCACATCGCGGAAGTACTCCGCCATGGTCAGACCGGCGAGGGCCACGCGCAGACGGGTGCCCGGGGGCTCGTCCATCTGGCCGAAGACCAGCGCGGTCTTGTCGATGACGCCGGACTCCGACATCTCCTCGATGAGGTCGTTGCCCTCACGGGTGCGCTCGCCGACACCGGCGAACACGGAGACACCGTCGTGGTTGTTGGCTACGCGGTAGATCATCTCCTGGATGAGCACCGTCTTGCCGACGCCGGCACCGCCGAACAGACCGATCTTTCCACCCTTGACGTACGGGGTGAGAAGGTCGATGACCTTGACGCCGGTCTCGAACATCTCGGTCTTCGACTCGAGCTCGTCGAAGCGCGGGGCCTTGCGGTGGATGGTCCAGCGCTCGCCCGTGTACGTCTCGTCGGAGTTCAGCACCTCACCGAGGGTGTTGAACACCTTGCCCTTGGTGAAGTCACCGACCGGGACGGTGATGCCCGTGCCGGTGTCGGTGACCACGGCCTGGCGGACCAGACCGTCGGTGGGCTGCATGGAAATGGTGCGGACCAGGCCGTCACCCAGGTGCTGGGCGACCTCCAGGGTCAGCGTCTTCTTCGCGCCGTCCAGGGCCGGGTCGGCCACCTCGACGTGAAGGGCGTTGTAGATCTCCGGCATGGCGTCGACGGGGAATTCCACGTCGACGACCGGGCCGATGACCCGGGCGACGCGCCCCGTGGCAGCGGCCGTCTCAACTGTCGTCGTCATTACCTGTCACTCCCCGCGGTCGCGTCGGCCAGGGCTGCGGAGCCACCGACGATCTCGCTGATTTCCTGGGTGATTTCGGCCTGTCGGGCCGCGTTGGCAAGACGGGAGAGCGTCGTGATCAGGTCTCCCGCGTTGTCGGTCGCCGACTTCATCGCGCGGCGGGTGGCGGCGTGCTTGGAGGCAGCCGACTGGAGCAGCGCGTTGTAGATACGGCTCTCGACGTACCGGGGCAGAAGGGCGTCGAGGACGTCCTCCGCCGACGGCTCGAAGTCGTACAGCGGAAGGATCTCGCCCTTGGCGGACGACTCCTCCGCGACCTCGTCGAGGCGGAGCGGCAGCAGGCGGCTGCCGACCGCGTTCTGCGTCATCATCGAGACGAACTCGGTGTAGACGATGTGGAGTTCGTCCACTCCGCCGTCCGCCGTCTCCTTCTCGATGACCTCGATGAGCGGAGCCGCGACCTTCTTGGCGTCCGCGTACGTGGGCTGGTCGGTGAAGCCCGACCACGACTCCACGACCTTGCGCTCGCGGAAGTTGTAGTGGGCCAGACCGCGGCGGCCGACGATGTACGTGTCGACCTCCTTGCCCTCGGCCTCGAGACGCGCGGTCAGCAGCTCCGCCGCCTTGATGGCGTTGGAGTTGAAGGCACCGGCCAGACCGCGGTCGCTCGTGAGGAGCAGTACCGCGGAACGGGTCGCCGTCTCCGCCTCCGTCGTCAGCGGATGCTTGGTGTTCGAACCGCTGCCGACCGCCGTGACCGCGCGGGTGAGCTCGGTCGCGTACGGCGCGGAGGCCGCCACCTTGCGCTGCGCCTTGACGACGCGCGAGGCGGCGATCATCTCCATCGCCTTGGTGATCTTCTTGGTCGCGGTGACTGATCGGATGCGACGCTTGTAGACCCGGAGCTGGGCTCCCATGAGTCAGGTCCCTTCCGTCGTCACTTGGCCGCGGCGGCCGGAGCGTCTTCGCCGAGAAGCTTGCCGTCCGAGGTCTCGAACTGCTTCTTGAACTCCGTGATGCCGTCCGCGATGGCGGTGAGGGTGTCGTCCGACATCTTGCCGCCCTCCTTGATGGAGGTCATGAGGCCCTGCTCCTTGCGGTGCAGGTACTCCAGGAGCTCCTTCTCGAAGCGACGGATGTCGGCGACGGGGACCTCGTCCATCTTGCCGGTGGTGGCCGCCCAGACGGAGACGACCTGGTCCTCGGTGGCCATCGGCTGGTACTGAGCCTGCTTGAGCAGCTCGACCAGTCGCTGACCGCGCTCCAGCTGGGACTTCGACGCGGAGTCCAGGTCGGAACCGAAGGCGGCGAACGCCTCCAGCTCACGGTACTGGGCGAGGTCGAGGCGCAGTCGGCCGGAAACCTGCTTCATCGCCTTGTGCTGCGCGGAACCACCGACTCGGGAGACGGAGATACCGACGTTCAGCGCGGGGCGCTGACCGGCGTTGAACAGGTCCGACTCCAGGAAGCACTGGCCGTCGGTGATGGAGATGACGTTGGTCGGGATGAACGCCGAGACGTCGTTGGCCTTGGTCTCGACGATCGGCAGACCAGTCATCGAGCCCTTGCCCAGCTCGTCGGAGAGCTTCGCGCAGCGCTCCAGCAGACGGGAGTGCAGGTAGAAGACGTCACCCGGGTAGGCCTCACGGCCCGGCGGGCGGCGCAGCAGCAGGGACACGGCGCGGTAGGCGTCGGCCTGCTTCGAGAGGTCGTCGAAGATGATCAGGACGTGCTTGCCCTCGTACATCCACTGCTGGCCGATGGCCGAACCGGTGTACGGGGCGAGGTACTTGAAGCCGGCCGGGTCGGACGCCGGGGCGGCGACGATGGTCGTGTACTCCAGCGCGCCGGCCTCTTCGAGGGCGCCACGCACGGAGGCAATGGTCGAACCCTTCTGACCGATGGCGACGTACACGCAGCGAACCTGCTTGTTGACGTCACCGGTGCGCCAGTTGTCGCGCTGGTTGATGATCGTGTCGACGGCCAGAGCGGTCTTGCCGGTCTGACGGTCGCCGATGATCAGCTGACGCTGGCCACGGCCGATCGGGGTCATCGCGTCGACGGCCTTGTAGCCCGTCTCCATCGGCTCGTGCACCGACTTGCGGACCATGACGCCCGGAGCCTGCAGCTCCAGGGCGCGACGACCGCTGGTCTCGATCTCGCCGAGGCCGTCGATCGGGTTGCCGAGCGGGTCGACGACGCGGCCGAGGTAGCCCTCACCGACGGCCACGGACAGGACCTCGCCGGTACGGGTGACCGGCTGGCCCTCTTCGACGCCGCTGAACTCGCCGAGGATGACGGTACCGATCTCGCGCTCTTCGAGGTTGAGCGCGAGGCCGAGGGTGCCGTCCTCGAACTTCAGCAGTTCGTTGGCCATGGCCGAGGGGAGGCCCTCTACCTTCGCGATGCCGTCGCCGGCAAGGGTGACCGTACCGACCTCCTCGCGCGAGGCCGCGTCCGGCTTGTACGACTGGACGAAGTTCTCCAGCGCGTCCCGGATCTCCTCCGGCCGGATCGTGAGCTCCGCCATCTGGGTTCCCTGCTCTCCTTGTTGGGCCCGAAGTTTCACTTGGGGGGATGGGGACTCCCCCCAGTAAGAGGTGAATCCTCTGCACGGCCCAACCAGGGCCGCAGTCAAGTACGTACTACGAGTATTGAGTTGCTGCGTGCTGTGTACTGCGTGGCTGCCGGGCGAGCTAGCTCGCCATGCGGCGGCCGGCGTCCTCGATGCGGTCCGCGATGCTGCCGTTGATGACCTCGTCGCCGACCAGCACCCGGATCCCGCCGAGGACCTCGGGGTCCACATCCAGGTTCAGGTGCATCTGGCGGCCGTAGAGCTTCGCGAGGGCGGCGCCGAGGCGCTGCTTCTGCGGGTCGCTCAGCGGAACCGCGGAGGTGACGACGGCGACCATGCGATCCCGGCGCTCGGCGGCGAGCTTGGACAGGGACTCGAGTCCCGCCTCCAGGCTACGTCCCCGCGGCGCGGTCACCAGGCGCGTCACCAGACGCTCGGTCGTGGCCTCGGCCCGGCCCCCGAGCAGGCTGCGCAGCAGCTCGCCCTTGGCGCCGGTGGTCGCGGCACGGTCGGTCAGCGCGGCGCGCAGCTCGGTGTTGGAAGAGACGATCCGGCCGAACCGGAACAGCTCGTCCTCGACGTTGTCGAGCTTGCCCGCCTGCTGGGCGGCCGTGAGGTCGGCGAGGTCCGCCAGCTCCTCCAGCGCGTCCACCAGGTCGCGCGAACGCGACCAGCGGGAGCGCACCATGCCGGCCACCAGGTCGGTGGTGGGCCCGCCGACCTGGCTGCCGAGCAGGCGCTGGGCCAGCTCGGCCTTGGCCTCCCCGGACTGCGCCGGGTCGGTGAGGACCCGGCGCAGCGACACCTCGCGGTGCAGCAGCGCGGTGACCGCGGACAGCTCCTCGGACAGCTTCTTCGCGTCGGCGGACGTCGAGTCCGTCAGCGCGTCGAGACGCTCCCGTGCGGCGGCGGCAGCCTCGCGACTGGCTCCGTGCACGGTCATCGAGTCGCCTCGGCCTTCTCGTCGAGGTCGTCGAGGAACCGGTCGATCACGCGGCTCTGCCGGGCGTGGTCCTCCAGGGACTCGCCGACGAGCTTGCCGGCCAGCTCGGTGGCGAGCTTGCCGACGTCCTGGCGGAGCACGGACGACGCGGCCTTGCGGTCGGCGTCCAGCTGGGAGTGACCGGCGGCGACGATCTCCTCGCGCTGCCGCTGACCTTCCGCACGCATCTCGGCGATGAGCACGGCACCCTGCTCCTGCGCCTCCTGGCGCAGTCGCGCGGCCTCGTGCCGGGCCTCGGCGAGCTGAGCCTTGTACTGCTCAAGAACGCTCTGGGCCTCGACCTTCATGGCGTCGGCCTCTTCGATACCGCCTTCGATCGCCGCGCGGCGCTCCTCCAGAACCTTGTTGATGTTCGGGAGGAGCTTCTTGGCGAGGAAGCCGAAGACGATGACGAAGGCGAGCAGGCCGATGACGAGCTCGGGAATCGGCGGGATGAGGGGGTTCTGCAACTCCTCCTCAGCCGCGATATTGAGCAGTGGGCTCATATCAGAGGGCCTTTCGTCTGGTGGGCTGGTCGCGAGTCAGATGATCACAGGCCGTAGACGAACGGCATGACCAGGCCGATCAGGGCGAGCGCCTCACAGAAGGCGAAGCCGAGGATCTGGTTGGCGCGGATCAGGCCGGCGGCCTCGGGCTGACGGGCGAGGGCCTCGGTGCCCTTGCCGAAGATGATGCCGACGCCGATACCGGGGCCGAACGCAGCGATGCCGTAGCCGATGGACGCGATCGAGCCGGTGACGGCGGCAAGGGTCTGGGACATGCCAGTTCTTCCTTTTCTTCACGGTCCGGTGGGGGTTGGCCACCGGGCGAATGGGGTGCGGGTGCGGGGCGCTCAGTGGTGCTCGGCGAGCGCACCTTGGATGTAGGTGCAGGTCAGCAGTACGAAGACGTATGCCTGCAACGCCTGGATGAAGAGCTCGAAGGCGGTCATCACGACGACCATCAGGAACGAGACGCCGGCGTAGGCGATGCCGATGCCGTTCAGCAGGTACCAGCTGGCAATGGTGAACAGCAGCAGGAGGATGTGGCCCGCGAACATGTTCGCGAAGAGTCGCACGGCGTGGGTGAACGGCCGGACGAGCAGGTTCGAGAAGGCCTCGATCAACATGACGACCGGCAGCGCCGCGCCGAGCGACTTGTCGTAGCCGGTGAAGTTCTTCATGGCGCCGACGAAGCCGTGCCGCTTGAAGGTCAGCGAGACCCACAGGACGTAGACGATCGCAGCGAGTGCCATCGGGTACGCGACGATCGACGTCACCGGGAACTGGGCGACGGGAATGATGGACCAGAGGTTCATCATCCAGACGAGGAAGAACAGCGAGACGATGAGCGGAACGTACTTCTCGCCCTCCTTCTTGCCGATCGTCTCGTAGACGATGCCGCGCCGGATGAAGTCGTACCCCGTCTCGGCGACCATCTGGAGTTTGCCGGGAACGACCTGGGGCCTACGGAAGGCGGCCCAGAAGAAACCGATCACGATGACCGAGCCGAGCAGCGCCAGCAGCATCGACTTGTCGAAGTACACGTTGCTGTCCGTGCCGCCCCAGAGGGGTTCGAACAGGAACGAGTGCAGCCCGGGAGACGGGAAGCCACAGCCGTCGAAGATGTGGCAGTCGGTCTCGAAGGCGAGCACCTGCGTGTGGTCAGCACTCACCGCGGGCTCCTTCAGCATGGCGCATGGATTTGGCAACCTCGTGGTGTCGGCGCGGCACGGGGCCGCGGATCGGCACGGGACTGGTGATACGGAGGTGGGGGCGACTGCGGGGCGTCTCGCCTGGCGATACGGCAGGCGTCAGTTCAGAGGCCTGGGCCCGCGATGCCGCAGTTGGCACCGGACGATAGCAGGGTCTGCCATACGCGTTTATCCCGGCCCTACGTCTCACGCCGAGTGCCCCGATTTTTCGTTCTCCACGCCCGTCGTCGACTCGGGCTCGACGTAAAGGATCTTGGACTTCATGGTGGCTCGTGCCTGCGCGGCGACCCAGGCGAGGGTGCCTGCGACCAGTGCGAGCGCGAAGACCTTCGGGTGGAACAGCGTCGTGTCCTGGAAGAGCGCGATGAAGATGAACATCAGCAGGATCTGCGCCAGGTACAGCATCAGACCCATCGCCTGGAAGAGATGCGGAAGCGATTTGGCGATCTGCTGCAGAACATACAGACCGACCCCCATGAACAGGAGCACGACCAGCGTCGCGACGACCGCCCCGATCACACCCTTGCCGCCGGCGGCGACGCCGCCGGCAACAGCTGCGATCGCACCGACCGCAACCGTGGGCACAGCGGACTCAAGAAGGATCCGGACGTCATTGGACGGCATGGCGGCAACTCCGCTTACTGAAGGGGGGCAGGGTGTCGTCATGGACGAGCGTAGACCCGGGCCTGGAGAGAACCTCCGCCAATGGACCGTCGCACTGCGGTCCTTCGGCTCTGCCCTGGGGTCTCGTGAACCGTATCACAAACTATTTGATGAGGTCTTTACCTGAACAGTGTGCTCGGTGTCACACATGAGAGTGAACATGCACGTCTGTGCAGAGTCGGCGCCTACTTGTCTGGTATTGGTGCGCTTTGATCTCGCGGCCTTAGGCAAAGTGTTAGTCAGATTCTTACCTTGCGTCAGCGCGACGACCCTGCTTTACGACGGTCCAGAAGCCGCGAACGGGGACCAATCGCCGTCGCCCCGTTGACTCCGGAGACCCCGGCATGCACCGGAGCGGGGCGTTCCGGGGCTGTCGGGTCGGCGGCCTGTTCGGAAGCCCCCTGGTCGGCCATGGCCGCCGCCGAGGCGGCGGGCGCCGTCGCCCCGGCCTCCGTCGTCCGGCCGCGCCGGTAGCGCGGCGGCACGAACCGCTCGGCCCAGCGCGGGGTGCGCGGTGTGAAGCGCGGCAGCAGCAGGAGTACGAGCCCGATCGCGCTCAGCGCCACCACGCCGAGGACGATCCACATGGACGCGTTGTTGACCGAGTAGGACAGTGCGCCGAAGCCGATGAGCGCCGACCAGAAGTACATGATCAGGACGGCCCTGCTGTGCGAGTGCCCGACCTCCAGGAGCCGGTGGTGCAGATGCCCCCGGTCGGCCGCGAACGGCGACTGTCCGCGCCAGGTGCGCCGCACGATGGCCAGCACCAGGTCGGCCGCCGGGATCGCGATGATGGTGAGCGGCATCAGCAGCGGGATGTAGACCGGCACCATCTGGTGCACGGTGTTGCGCTCGGACCCGGAGAACAGGTTCATCGCGTCCGGGTCCATCTGCCCGGTGATGGAGATCGCGCCGGCGGCCAGCACAAGACCGATGAGCATCGACCCGGAGTCCCCCATGAAGATTCGCGCGGGATGCATGTTGTGCGGCAGGAAGCCGAGGCACATGCCCATGAGGATCACCGCGAACAGGGTGGCCGGGGCGGCGGCCTCGATGCCGTACGAGACCCAGATCCGGTAGGCGTAGAGGAAGAACGCGGCCGACGCGATGCACACCATGCCGGCCGCGAGGCCGTCCAGGCCGTCGACGAAGTTCACCGCGTTGATGGTGATGACGACGAGCGCGACCGTCAGCAGGGTGCCCTGCCACTGGGTCAGCGCGACATTGCCCACGGACGGGATCGGCAGCCACAGGATCGTCAGACCCTGCATGACCATGACGCCGGCGGCGATCATCTGGCCGCCCAGCTTGATCAGGGCGTCGATCTCGAACTTGTCGTCCAGGACACCGATCAGCCAGATGAGCGCGGCACCGGACAGCAGTGCCCTCGGCTCGTTGGAGTTCTCGAAGACCGCGTGGAGGTTGGTGAGGTGGTCGGCGACCAGGAGTCCTGCGCACAGCCCGAAGAACATCGCGATCCCGCCGAGCCGCGGAGTGGGTTCCCGGTGCACGTCACGGGCCCTGATCTCCGGCATCGCTCCGGCCACGATCGCGAACTTCCGTACCGGCCCGGTCAGCAGATACGTCACCGCGGCCGTGACGCAGAGCGTCAGCAGGTATTCACGCACGGGCTTCCCCACAGGTCTCGCTGGCCATCCAGGTCCCACACCCTAGCGAGGGACGCTTGAGGTTGGGGACTTCCGGGTAGCGACGATGGTTGCACGCGGGCCTGTGCACGAGTTGACGGTTACCCCTCACCGCCCGGGATACGGCGGAAATCTACCGGTCAGCTCCCGCACTTCTTCACGCGCCCCACCGCTCCCGGCCGCCCCGCGCAGCACACTCGCGAGCAGCACCGCGACCTGTGCCATCTCGGCCTCTCCCATCCCCTGGGTGGTCAGCGCCGCCGTCCCGAGCCGCAGCCCACGGGCCTCGCCATGGGGCAGGGCACAGCAGTCCAGAACCACTCCAGCGGCGGAAAGCAGCCCTCGCGCACCGCGTCCGTCCACCCCCAGGGGTGCCGGATCGACGGTGATGAGATGCGTGTCGGTCCCGCCCGTGGTCACGACGAACCCCTCGGCGGCCAGACCCGCCGCCAGTACCCGGGCGTTGGCGACCACCTGATGGGCGTACGCCGTGAAGGCCGGGGTCGCCGCCTCGCCGAAGGCGACGGCCTTGGCGGCGATCGTGTGCATCTGCGCGCCCCCCTGCGTGAACGGGAAAACCGCCCGGTCGACCCGTTCCGCGAGCTCCGCGCCGCACAGCAGCATGCCGCCGCGCGGCCCGCGCAGCACCTTGTGGGTGGTGGCGCAGACGACATCGGCGTACGGCACGGGACTGGGCGCCGCTCCCCCGGCGACGAGCCCGATGGGGTGGGCGGCGTCGGCGATGAGGTAGGCGCCGGCCTCGTCGGCGATCTCGCGGAAGGCGGCGTAGTCGATGTGCCGGGGATAGGCGATGGACCCGCAGACGATGGCCTTGGGGCGATGCGCACGGGCGAGAGCGCGCACCTGCTCGTAGTCGATGAGCCCGTTCTCCGCGTCCACGCCGTACGCGACGAAGTCGAACCAGCGTCCGGAGAAGTTCGAGGGCGACCCGTGGGTGAGATGGCCGCCGTAGGGCAGCCCGAGGGCGAGGACGGTGTCGCCGGGGCGCAGGAGGGCGGCGTAGGCGGCGAGTACGGCCGAAGACCCGGAGTGGGACTGGACGTTGGCGTGTTCGGCGCCGAACAGGGCCCTGGCGCGCTCCACGGCGACGCGCTCGGCGACGTCGACGATCTCGCAGCCGCCGTGGTACCGGGCGCCGGGATATCCCTCGGCGTACTTGTTGGCGAGCGGCGAGCCGAGCGCGGCCAGCACGGCGGGCGAGGTGAAGTTCTCGGCGGCGATCAGCTGAAGCGTCGTCGACTGCCGTTCGGTCTCCCCGAGCAGCACCTCGGCGAGCTCGGGGTCCTGCCGGCGCAGACCAGCGACAGCGACAGCGGCATCGGCCTCAAGGGCACGGGTGACCGACATGGTGGACTCCGGACGTCGACGGTGACGTACGTCCAATGTAGGCCTGGGAAGGCGGCGGCGCCCAGCACTGCCGGGCACGGAGACCTACGTACGCGCGGCGACCCCGGTCAGTGCCGTCACCACCGGATCCAGCGCCTGCTGTATCTCGTCCCCGATCGACCGGAAGAACGTCAGAGGGGCGCCGTACGGGTCGTACACCTCGTCCGCCTCCGCCGTGGGCGCCAGGAGCCACCCGCGTAGAGCCGCCGCCGCGCGGACCAGTGCGCGCGCACGTTCGATCATCCCGTCGTCCAGCGGCGGCAGCGTCGCCGGGTCGATCGCCTTCACCAGGCGCGTGAACTCCTTCAGCGTGAACGTGCGCAGACCCGCGGAGTGCCCCATGGAGATGACCTGCGCGCGGTGGTCCCGCGTCGCCGTCAGCACCAGGTCCGCCCGGATGACGTGCTCGTCGAGCAGCTCACGCCCGGTGAAGCCGGAGGGGTCCGCGCCGAACTCCGCGAGGACCGCCTCCGCGTTGGCCTCCATGGGCGCGCCCTCGTGGCCCCACGTACCGGCGCTCTCCACGATCAGGCCGCCCCACAGCGGGTCGCCGAGCCGGTCCGCGAGGGCATGCCGGGTCAGCCGCTCGGTGATCGGTGAGCGGCATACGTTGCCGGTGCTGACATGGAGGATGCGGAAGGCGTCCCGCGAGGCCCCGTCCCAGTAGTGAGCCCCCGTGACCCCCTGACGCGTGCCTATGCCACGCCCCGCGTCAGGGGCTGTCAATTCGCCACCTCGAGGTCGGGGACCACCTTGCGCAGCTCATCGGCCGACAGCGCGCCCGCGCGCAGCAGGACCGGCACCTTGCCCGTGACGTCGACGATCGACGACGGGACGATTCCGGGCGTGGGGCCGCCGTCCAGGTAGACGGAGACCGAGTCGCCGAGCATCTCCTGAGCGGCGTCGCAGTTCTCGGGTGCCGGGTGGCCCGTCAGGTTGGCGGAGGAGACCGCCATGGGGCCGACCTCGGTCAGCAGTTCGATCGCCACCGGGTGCAGCGGCATGCGTACGGCGACCGTGCCGCGGGTGTCCCCAAGATCCCACTGGAGGGACGGCTGGTGCTTGGCGACGAGCGTGAGGGCGCCCGGCCAGAAGGCGTCGACGAGTTCCCAGGCCATCTCGGAGAAGTCCGTGACGAGGCCGTGCAGGGTGTTCGGGGAACCGATCAGGACTGGCGTGGGCATGCCACGGCCGCGGCCCTTGGCCTCCAGCAGGTCGTTGACGGCCTCGGAGGAGAACGCGTCCGCGCCGATGCCGTACACCGTGTCGGTCGGGAGGACCACCAGCTCGCCGCGGCGGACGGCGGACGCGGCCTCGCGCAGACCGGTCGTGCGGTCGGTCGCGTCGTTGGTGTCGTATCGCCGAGCCATTTAGCGGGCCTCCTCGTACACGTACTGCTGGGGGTAGAAAGTGTGGGTGACGCTCACGGCGTGGCCCTGCGGGCTGTCGCGAAGCGCGGGCGGTTGTTGAGGTCCGGGTGGTCGGCCGCGTCGGCCCAGCCCCGTTCCTCGGTGAAGATCCACGGCACCTGGCCGCCCTGGGTGTCCGCGTGCTCGACGACGACGACGCCGCCGGGGCGCAGCAGACGGTGGGCGGTGCGTTCCAGGCCCCGGATGAGGTCGAGGCCGTCCTCGCCCGAGAACAGGGCGAGTTCGGGATCGTGGTCCCGGGCCTCCGGAGCGACGTACTCCCACTCCGTGAGCGGGATGTACGGCGGGTTGGAGATGACCAGGTCGACCTGGCCGTCGAGGTCCCGGAAGGCGTCCAGGGCGTTGCCCTGCCGCAGGTCGACCCTGGACCCCTCCATGTTCTTGCGGGTCCACGCCAGGGCGTCCTCGGACAGCTCCACGGCATGCACCCGGGAGCGCGGGACCTCCTGGGCGAGGGCGAGCGCGATGGCGCCGGAGCCGGTGCACAGGTCGACGATCAGCGGCTCGACGACGTCCATCGCGCGGACGGCGTCTATGGCCCAGCCGACGACCGACTCGGTCTCGGGACGCGGCACGAACACGCCCGGTCCGACCTGGAGTTCCAGGTACCGGAAGAAGGCCCGCCCGGTGATGTGCTGGAGCGGCTCGCGGGCCTCCCGGCGGGCGATGACCTCCCAGTAGCGGGCGTCGAAGTCGGCGTCCCTGACGGTGTGCAGCGTGCCGCGCTTCACGCCGTGCACGAACGCGGCGAGCTCCTCCGCGTCGTTGCGCGGCGAGGGCACACCCGCGTCGGCCAGCCGCTGGGTGGCCTGGGCCACCTCGGCGAGCAGCAAGCTGCGGGGGCTCGGGGGCCGTCCCCCAATGTTCTGCTGCACGCTGGTCCTCCGGTACTCGTGACTCGTACGGGGCTTACGCTGCCGCGAGCTTCGCGGCGGAGTCCGCGTCGACACAGGCCTGGATGACGGCGTCGAGGTCGCCGTCCAGCACCTGGTCGAGGTTGTAGGCCTTGAAGCCGACGCGGTGGTCCGAGAGGCGATTCTCCGGGAAGTTGTACGTACGGATCTTCTCGGAGCGGTCGACGGTGCGGACCTGGCTGCGGCGGGCGTCGGCGGCCTCCTTCTCCGCTTCCTCCACGGCTGCCGCGAGGAGCCTGGAGCGCAGGATACGCATCGCCTGCTCCTTGTTCTGCAGCTGGCTCTTCTCGTTCTGGCAGGAGGCGACGACTCCGGTGGGAATGTGCGTGATGCGTACGGCGGAGTCGGTCGTGTTGACGGACTGGCCACCGGGACCCGAGGACCGGTACACGTCGATGCGGAGGTCGTTCGGGTTGATCTCCACGTCGACCTCCTCGGCCTCCGGGGTGACCAGGACACCGGCCGCGGAGGTGTGGATACGGCCCTGGGACTCGGTCGCGGGCACACGCTGTACGCGGTGCACCCCGCCCTCGTACTTCAGACGGGCCCAGACGCCCTGGCCGGGCTCGGTGGCACCCTGGCCGCCCTTGGTCTTCACGGCCACCTGGACGTCCTTGTAGCCGCCCAGCTCGGACTCGGTGGCGTCGATGATCTCGGTCTTCCAGCCGACGCGCTCGGCGTACCGCAGATACATGCGCAGCAGGTCACCGGCGAACAGGGCGGACTCGTCGCCGCCCGCGCCCGCCTTGACCTCCAGGATGACGTCCTTGTCGTCGTTGGGGTCACGCGGAACGAGCAGCAGGCGCAGCTTCTCGGTGAGTTCCTCGCGCTGCTTCTCCAGCTCCTTGACCTCGGCGGCGAAGTCGGGGTCGTCGACGGCGAACTCCTTCGCCGTGCCGATGTCGTCCCCGGTCTGCTTCCAGGAGCGGTAGGTCGCGACGATCGGGGTCAGCTCGGCGTAGCGCTTGTTGAGCTTGCGCGCGTTGGCCTGGTCGGCGTGGACCGACGGGTCGGCGACCTTCTTCTCCAGGTCGGCGTGCTCGGTGAGCAGTTCCTCGACGGCCTCGAACATGGGGGCTCCTGAAAGCGTCTGTACGTGGGGGACGGCGGGCGACCAAAAACGCCGGTCCAGGTACGCCCCGGAGGGCGACCATGGACCGGCGCTGGTGCCTCGCTACTTCTTGGAGCCGGCAGCGGCCTTGCCGAAGCGGGCCTCGAAGCGGGCCACGCGGCCACCGGTGTCGAGGATCTTCTGCTTGCCCGTGTAGAACGGGTGGCACTCGGAGCAGACCTCGGCGCGGATGTTGCCGCTCGTGATCGTGCTGCGGGTGGTGAACGACGCGCCACAGGTGCAGCTGACCTGCGTTTCGACGTACTCGGGGTGGACTTCGCGCTTCAAGGGATTCTCCTGGGTTCGGGAGGGCTCCGGGTCGCCGCCGCGGGATGCGGATGCGTGAACCGGGGCCGACGTACCAGTCTGCCAGGACTGGCCGTATCCCCAAAACCGGGGGTGGGGGCCGGGTATTCCCGGAGGGCGCGGGAGGGGGTTGTGGTGGGGGCGTTCGAGGGCGGGTGCGAGTGCGCTGTGGCTTGTCGCGCAGTTCCCCGCGCCCCTGAGGAAGCAGGTGACTGCGCCCCCGCTTTCTCAGCCGACCACGCCTGCCGCGTCGCCCTTTGCCGTGCCCTTGGTCGCGGCTGCCGGGATCGGCCGGTCGTTCTTCAGGGCCTTCCAGACCAAGCGGGCCTTTTCCTTGTCGACTATGACCCTGTTGCGATTCGCCGGGTCGTACTCCACCGGCATGGTGATCATGGTCATGTTGGCGGAGCTGATGCTCTTGAAACCCGTCGCGAAGGAGGTCAGGGAGCGGACCGAGCCGAGGTCCGAGTCGGTCGTGACGGCCTTGGTGGCCGCGTCCGCCAGGTCGAAGAGCTCCTTGGGGTTCGTCAGAACGCCCACGTCCCTGATCTGGTCGACGAGAGCCTTGACGAACGCCTGCTGGAGCTGGATGCGGCCCAGGTCGGAGCCGTCTCCGACACCGTGCCGGGTGCGGACGAGGCCGAGTGCCTGTTCGCCGTTCAGGCGGTGCGTGCCGGCCTTCAGGTTCAGGTGGCTGTCCGAGTCCTTGATGTCCTTCGTGGTGGTCACCTCCACGCCGCCCAGCTCGTCGACGAGTTTCCGGAAGCCGGTGAAGTCGACCTCGATGTAGTGGTCCATGCGGATCCCGGTGAGCGACTCGACGGTCTTCACCGCGCAGACGGCGCCCCCCGTGGCGTACGCGGAGTTGAACATCACGCCGGACGCCGCGTCGTGCGTGACGCCCCTGCTGTCGGTGCACCGGGGGCGGTCGACGAGGGTGTCCCGGGGTATGGAGACGACACTGGCCTTCTTGTGGCCCTCGTACACGTGGACGATCATCGCGGTGTCCGAGCGGGCGCTGCCGTCGTCCGTACCGCCGCCGAGCTTCTTGTTGGCGCCGGAGCGGGTGTCGGAGCCGAGGACGAGGATGTCCTTGGAGCCGTTGTCGACGTTGGTGGGGCGGTCGGTGCCGAGGACCTGGTTGATGTCGACGCTCTCGATGTTGCCGTTGAGCTTGAAGTACACGTATCCCAGGCCGCTGCCGCCGAGCACGACGATGGCCGCGGCGGTCCAGGCGGTGACGAGAAGCGCCCTGGAGTGCTTGCCGCGGGGCTCGCGACGGCTGCGCCCCTTCGCGGGATCAGGCGGATTGCTCTCGGCGGACATCTGTTTCCCTCGGTCTCGTTCCGGTCGGTTACCCCCTGCTTTCAGGGCCAGTCCTGTTTCCGTCGTAACCCGGTCAGTCAGACGGTCATTACGGAAAAAGGGTTGCACAACGCACTGTGCCCTTCGCGTGGTGCGAAGGGCACAGTGCGTGACCGAACGGGCGGAACGCCCCTCGGGGAGCCATCGGAAACCCTCAGAGAACCCCGTTCACCTGCGGGTTCAGCTGATGATGTCCCACATTTTGTAGTCGGTTCCGACGGACCTCGGCGTGCCGGCGATCTGGCTCGTACCCTTGCCGGTGCCCGGGTAGAGGTACATCGTCCCGGCGGGCGTACGGGCCAGGAAGTCGGCCTTTCCGTCGCCGGTCACGTCGCCGGGGGTGACCAGCGTGTTGAAGGCGCTCCAGGTGCGCACCTTGACCCGGCCCGCGAAGGCCTGGGAGCCGGTCTTGCCGTTGCCCTTGATGAGGTAGCCGTGCGAGCCGGTCTTGGTGCGGGCCAGCAGGTCGGCCTTGCCGTCGCCGTTGAAGTCGCCGTGGCCGACGATCGAGTTGTACTGGTTCCAGCCGGTGGAGACCTTCGACGGCGACCCGAAGGTGCCGTTGGCCTTGCCCGGGTAGATCCACAGGGCGCCCGCGGAGTCGACCGAGAGGATGTCCGGCTTGTAGTCGCCGGTGACATCGCCCGGGGTGATGATCCGGGTGCGGGTCTTCCAGTTGGCGAAGATCTGCTTCGTCGCCCAGGCCTCGGTGTCCGGCACGTAGTGCATCCAGTAGACGGCGCCCGAGGCGCTGTCGCGGATCACCAGGTCCTGGTAGTCGTCCCGGTTCAGGTCGGTCTGCAGGACGACGTTGACGCCGTCCCAGTTGCCCCAGGGGTTGCTCGGGCCGAAGCTGGTGCCCTTGGAGGTCTTCGAGTAGCCGACCTTGGTGGAGGCGCGGCGCAGCCACAGGTCGGCCATGTGGTCACCGCTGAGGTTCGCGTCCTCGACGCGCGGGTACACGGCACCGACGTACGAGGTGACCTTCGAGAAGACGCTGTAGGCGCCCTTCTCGACGCAGTTCGTCACCCCCCACGACACAACACCCACGACCTTGCCGGCTACCACGAGCGGGCCGCCGGAGTCGCCGTTGCAGGCGGTGGTGGTGCCGGTGTCGCTGCCGGTGGCGGGCTTCCCCGCGCAGACCATGTGACCCTTGACGAAGTCGCTGCCGTACGCACCCGTGCACGTGGCGTCGGACTGGATGGGCAGCGTGGCAGTCTTCAGCGTCTGGGAGATGTCCTGGGTGGTGGAGCTGGTGCGCCCCCAGCCGTAGACCTTGGCGTTGGTGAGCGCCTTGTAGGAGGCGGTGTCACCGGCCGTCGTCATCCGGATCGGCGCGGCCTTGACGGGATACGCGAGCGTCAGGACGGCGATGTCGTTGTCGATCGTCGTCGAGTTGTACGACGGGTTGTTCCACTGGCGCCAGACACCGGAAACGGTTCCGTTCGTGTTCCCGTCGCCATCCGGAAGCGTCGCGGTACCGGTGACGACGGCGCCGTTGGCCTTCCAGTTGTAACCCTTGACACAGTGCGCGGCGGTGAGGATCTTCGTCGGCGCGATGACGGCGCCGCCGCAGAAGAAGTCGACGTCGTCGCCGGTCGCGTCCGGGGTGCCCTTGTCGTCGTAGTACCAGAGCTGGGCCATGAACGGCGCGGCCGAGATGGCGGTCGTCGAACCGCCGATGATCTTCGCGTCCTTGGTGCCGCCGACGGCGCCGGCGGTGAGCGCCGACTTGTTCGTCGTGGCGCCCGGGGTGCCGTCGCCCGCGGCCGCGCCCGCGACGCGCTCCTTCAGCTCGGCGGCGCTGGGCGCGCTGCGGCTCAGGTCGGCGGTGGGCTGCGGCAGCGCGGTGGCGGCGTTCGCGGACGACATCATCAGCGCGCCGGTGACCGCGGCGGCGAGGCCGGCGGCGACAACGGGAACGGCGATCCGCGCACGACGTCTGTGGCGGCCCTCACCGGACAGGGATATACCCACTCAAGTCCCCCCTAGGGATCGTCAGTTCGGGCACAGCATGAGAACCAGCCCGAAGAGCGCGATCGTACACCTGTCCCAAACACGACAAAGGGCCACCCCCGGAACAGGAGGTGACCCTTTGGCGGACTGTTTGCCGAGCGTTCCGTCAGTCGTTGTTGTTGCCCGGCGTCGTCTTCTGGATCTGGAGCAGGAACTCGGCGTTCGACTTCGTCTGCTTCATCTTGTCGAGGAGCAGTTCGATCGCCTGCTGCTGGTCGAGAGCGTGCAGAACCCGGCGCAGCTTCCAGGTGACGGCGAGTTCGTCGCTGCCGAGCAGGATCTCTTCCTTACGGGTACCGGACGCGTCGACGTCCACCGCCGGGAAGATGCGCTTGTCGGCGAGCTTGCGGTCGAGCTTCAGCTCGGCGTTGCCGGTGCCCTTGAACTCCTCGAAGATGACCTCGTCCATGCGGGACCCGGTGTCCACCAGCGCGGTGGCGAGGATGGTCAGCGAGCCGCCGTCCTCGATGTTGCGGGCCGCACCGAAGAAGCGCTTCGGCGGGTACAGGGCGGTCGAGTCGACACCACCGGACAGGATGCGGCCGGAGGCCGGAGCGGCGAGGTTGTACGCCCGGCCCAGACGCGTGATCGAGTCGAGCAGTACGACGACGTCGTGGCCCAGTTCCACCAGACGCTTGGCGCGCTCGATGGCCAGCTCGGCGACCGTGGTGTGGTCCTCGGCCGGACGGTCGAAGGTCGAGGAGATGACCTCGCCCTTGACCGACCGCTGCATGTCGGTGACCTCTTCCGGACGCTCGTCGACCAGGACGACCATCAGGTGGCACTCGGGGTTGTTGTGCGTGATCGCGTTGGCGATCGCCTGCATGATCATGGTCTTGCCGGTCTTCGGCGGGGCCACGATCAGACCGCGCTGCCCCTTACCGATCGGCGCGACGAGGTCGATGATGCGGGTGGTGAGGATGCCCGGGTCCGTCTCCAGACGGAGGCGGTCCTGCGGGTAGAGCGGGGTCAGCTTGTTGAACTCGGGGCGCCCGCGACCGGAGTCGGGGGCCATGCCGTTGGTCGAGTCCAGGCGCACCAGCGCGTTGAACTTCTCGCGGCGCTCGCCGTCCTTGGGCTGGCGGACCGCGCCGGTGACGTGGTCACCCTTGCGCAGACCGTTCTTGCGGACCTGGGCGAGGGAGACGTACACGTCGTTCGGGCCCGGCAGGTAGCCGGAGGTCCGGATGAACGCGTAGTTGTCGAGGATGTCCAGGATGCCCGCGACGGGGATCAGGACGTCGTCGTCGGCGACCTGCGGCTCGTTCGGGCCGAACTCCTCGCGCCCGCGACGGCCGCGGCGGTCCCGGTAACGCCCGCGACGGCCACGGCGTCCGCCGTCGAAGTCGTCCCCGTCCTCATCGGCCCGCGGTCCGTTGTCGCGCGGGGCGCTGTCCCGCTGCTGACGGTCCTGGCGCTCGGAACGGTCCTGCCGCTCCTGGCGGTCCGGACGGCCGCCGCTCTGCTGCTGGCCCTGCTGGGTGGAGCGCTGTTGGCCGCCCTGCTGCTCGTCGCCCTTGCCGCCGCCACGGCGGTCGCGGTCCCGGCCGCGGTCACCGCGGTCACCGCGGTCCCGGCGGTCGCGGCGGCCCTGGCGGCCGTCGCCGTCACCGGTGTCGACCTGCGACTGCGGGACTGGCGTCTCGGCCTTCGGCTCGCTCTTCGCCTCGGCGACGATCGTCTCGGGGCTGGCTGCCTCTGCCGTGGCGCGGCGCCGCCGGCGCTCGGCCGGGGCGTCCTCTCCCCCGCGCTCGGCTTCTCCCCCGCGCTCGGCTGCGCTCGCGCGGGAGGGGCCCCCAGCGGGCTGGCCGGGAATCTCGATCTGCTGCTGGGCCACGGCCTTCTCGGCGGGCGCCTCGACGACCTGCACGGCCGCCTTCTTCTCGGCGGCGGCGGGCGCGGCGTCCTCGCCGGTGCGGGCCTTGGAGGTGGCGCGGCGCTTGGGCTTGGTCTCGGCGGCGTCCCCCGCGGGGGATGTCGCGGCCTTGGAGGTTCCCCCTCCGGCCTGCGCCTCCTTGATGACCTCGATCAGCTGGCTCTTGCGCATCCGCGCAGTGCCCTTGATACCGAGGCCGGATGCGACCTGCTGCAACTCGGCCAGCACCATGCCGTCGAGGCCGGTGCCGCGGCGCCGCCGGGAGCCGGCACCCGTGGCAGGCGCGGAGGCGTCCGTGGAGGGCGCGGCAGCGGTCTCCTCGACACGTGCGCCCATCAGATCGGTGGTGTCGCTCACGAAGGGTCCTTCCCTGGAGCGGACGTCGGCCTGTCTGGCACGGCGACCGGTTGTGCTGTCCGGCTTCGGTCCTTCATGAGTGGACCGTGCCGGGGGCGGTGGTCCGCCAAACGGCGGAAGAGGTTTCTGGTGATGGCGTTTCCCAAAGCCATGACACTGAGTGTCCGTGTCAGGCGGCTTGGTCACACCGGTTCCGGAGCGTGCCCTGAATGCCGCTCAGCGCCTGCACACGACGAATGGAACGCCGCATGAAACACAGAGTGGCTTGGGAGGCTCCCGGAAGAATGTCTGTCCCGGACGGGGACACAAAGCACCTCGCCATGGTGGGGTCGGGTGCAGACTTGAGGTTAACACTACCGGATCCAACAAACATTCCCCCTCTCCAAATCCGGCAACCGTATGTAGTTGAATGTCGCTGCGCTGAATGCCGCAGCGTTCGCTGTGACCGCGTTGGACGTCGCCCCGTTGATGTCGTCGCCTAGCTTTCTCCGGGCGCCGCGAGCGGCAGAACGCTCGCACCCCGGGCGTCGAGGTCCAGCCGGTTGGCGGCCCAGCCCTCACCCGCCAGCCGGGAGACCTTGTCGGCCGTGGCCTCGTCGGCCAGCGCCAGGACCGTGGGCCCGGCGCCTGAGATCACCGCGGGGATGCCGTCGGCCCGCAGCCGCTCCACCAGCGCCGCGCTCTCCGGCATGGCAGGGGCGCGGTATTCCTGGTGCAGCCTGTCCTCGGTGGCCGGAAGCAGCAGTTCGGGGCGCCTGGTCAGTGCCTCGACGAGCAGAGCGGCGCGCCCCGCGTTGGTGGCCGCGTCGACGTGCGGGACGGTGCGCGGCAGAAGACCGCGCGCGGTCTCGGTCAACACCGGCTTCCCGGGGACGAAAACCACCGGAACGACGGAACGGGCGGGTTCCATCCTGATCGCCCGGGCGGCGCCGGCCTCCATCCAGGAGAGCGTGAACCCGCCGAGGAGGCAGGCGGCGACGTTGTCGGGGTGCCCCTCGATCTCGGTGGCGAGTTCGAGCAGCGCCTCGTCGTCGAGCCGGCTGTCGCCACCTGTGGTGACGGCCCGCGCGGCGACGATGCCGGCGCAGATGGCGGCCGAGGAGGACCCGAGGCCCCGCCCGTGCGGAATGCGGTTGGCGCACACGATCTCAAGGCCGCGCGGCTGTCCGCCCAGCAGGTCGAAGGCGGTGCGCAAAGACCGTACGAGGAGGTGGTTCTCGTCGCGCGGGAGCGTTTCGCTGCCCTCACCCGCGATGTCGATGTGCAGCCCGGAGTCGGCCACCCGGACGACCACGTCGTCGTACAACCCCAGCGACAGGCCCAGGGCGTCGAAGCCCGGACCGAGATTGGCGCTGGTGGCGGGGACGCGCACCCGGACGGCGGCGGCTCGGAACGCTGGACCGGCCATCGCTCGATGACTCTCCTTGAGCTGCGATTTTGTCGAAGACACTCGATACGACACGGAAACTTGAGAACGGCTGAAGACGTACGTGGAGACCCTCAGGCCGCTGGGACGACGCGGCGCCGTGCCAGATGCGGAGGCATATGCGGCGGGCGGGTTCACCCCAGCTTATCGAAGGAAGGTTCTGTGGCGACATAGGGCGCACAGGAGGCGCACGATGCGTGTCGTAAGCCCCCTGTGCACCCGCCATGGGGACTGGGTAGGGAGTACCCCGGTTCGGATGGTCAGTACCCGGTCTACGCGAGTCCGAGTCGCTCGGCGGCGGTCGCGGCGTCCACGGGGACGACGACCGGCTTCGGTGCGCCCTCGGTGGCCCAGCCCGGGTCCTTCAGGCCGTTGCCGGTGACCGTGCAGACGATGGTCTGGCCCGGGTCGACCCTGCCCTGCTCGGCCGCCTTCAGCAGGCCCGCGACGGACGCGGCGGACGCCGGCTCGACGAAAACGCCCTCCTGAGCGGCCAACAGCCGGTAGGCGCGCAGGATCTCACGGTCCGTCACCTCGTCGATGAGGCCGCCGGACTCGTCGCGTGCGGCGAGCGCCTGCTGCCAGGAGGCCGGGTTGCCGATGCGGATCGCGGTGGCGAGCGTCGAGGGGTCCTTGACGATCTCGCCGCGCACGATCGGGGCACTGCCGGCCGCCTGGAACCCCCACATGCGCGGGGTGCGCCGGGCGATGCCATCGGCGGCGTACTCGGTGTAGCCCTTCCAGTACGCGGTGATGTTGCCCGCGTTGCCTACCGGCAGGACATGGATGTCGGGCGCGTCGCCGAGCATGTCGACGATCTCGAAGGCGGCCGTCTTCTGTCCCTCGATACGCACCGGGTTGACCGAATTCACCAGCGCCACAGGGTAGTTGTCGCTGAGCGACCGGGCGAGGGTGAGGCAGTCGTCGAAGTTGCCCTCGACCTGGAGGATCTTCGCGCCGTGGACGAGCGCCTGGCCCATCTTGCCGAGGGCGATCTTGCCCTGCGGCACGAGAACGGCCGAAACCATACCCGCGCGCACGGCGTACGCGGCGGCGGAGGCAGACGTGTTACCCGTGGAGGCACAGATGACCGCCTTCGCGCCCTCCTCCTTCGCCCGGGTGATGGCCATGGTCATACCGCGGTCCTTGAAGGACCCGGTCGGGTTGGCGCCCTCCACCTTGAGGTGGACCTCGCAGCCCGTGCGCTCGGAGAGCACCTGCGCGGGGACGAGGGGCGTGCCACCCTCGCGGAGCGTCACGACCTGCGTGCTGTCGGAGACGGGCAGCCGGTCCCGGTACTCCTCGATGATTCCGCGCCACTGGTGGGTCATTGCTGGTTACTCTCCTTCAACCCGCATGATGCTGGCGACACCCCGCACGGTGTCGAGCTTGCGCAACGCCTCGACGGTTCCGCCCAGGGCGGCGTCGGACGCACGATGGGTGACGACAACAAGGGAGGCCTCGCCGTCCTTGCCCGTCTGCCGAACCGTATCGATGGAAACCCCGTGCTCGGCGAACACGGTGGCCACCTGGGCGAGAACACCCGGTTTGTCGGCGACGTCAAGGCTGATGTGGTAGCGAGTGACCACATCGCCCATGCCCGAAACGGGCAGCGCGGCATACGCCGACTCACCGGGCCCGGTCGTCCCGCTGAGCCGGTTGCGGCACACGGCGACGAGGTCACCGAGCACAGCGGAGGCCGTCGGCGCACCGCCGGCTCCGGGCCCGTAGAACATCAGCTGCCCGGAGGCGTCGGACTCGACGAACACGGCGTTGTAGGCGCCGCGCACGGAGGCGAGCGGGTGCGTCAGCGGGATCATGGCCGGGTGCACACGCGCGGTGACGGACCGGCCGTCCCCGGCGCGCTCGCAGATGGCGAGCAGTTTGATGGTGCAGCCCATGTTCCTGGCGGAGGCGAAGTCGGAGGCGGTGACCTCGGTCATGCCCTCGCGGTAGACGTCGTCCAGCCGCACGCGCGTGTGGAAGGCGATTCCGGCGAGGATGGCGGCCTTGGCGGCGGCGTCGAACCCCTCGACGTCGGCGGTGGGGTCGGCTTCGGCGTACCCGAGGGCGGTGGCCTCGTCGAGGGCTTCCTGATAACCGGCCCCGGTGGAGTCCATCTTGTCGAGGATGAAGTTGGTGGTGCCGTTGACGATGCCCAGCACGCGATTCACCTTGTCACCGGCGAGGGACTCGCGAAGCGGCCGGATGAGGGGGATGGCACCGGCGACAGCGGCCTCGTAGTACAGGTCCGCGTCGTGCTCCTCGGCGGCTGCGTGCAGGGCGGCGCCTTCCTGGGCGAGGAGGGCCTTGTTGGCGGAGACGACGGACGCCCCGTGCTCGAAGGCGGCGGTGATCAGGGAGCGCGCGGGCTCGATACCGCCGATGACCTCGACGACGACATCAATGTCGCCGCGTTTGACGAGGGCGGTCGCGTCGGTGGTGACGAGGGCGGGGTCGATGCCTTCCCGCACCTTGGAGGGCCGCCGCACGGCAACTCCCGCGAGTTCGACAGGAGCACCGATGCGCGCGGCGAGGTCGTCGGCGTGCGTCGTCATGATGCGCGCCACCTCTGAGCCGACGACCCCACAGCCCAGCAGCGCCACCTTCAGCGGACGCGTACGCATCATCCGACCTCGTTTCCTCATACGTCTACGGTTCATAAGTCTCACTCACCGGACTGAAGTTTCTATCCATCGTCCGGATCGTGAGATGTTTATTTCGTTTCCCGAGCGGCGGAAGACAGGAGATCTTCCGCCGCGGTGTCTGCGTGGATCACCCCACGTCAAGACGGAGAAGATCCTCCTCGGTCTCCCGCCGCACGATCACCCGCGCCTCGCCTTCACGCACCGCGACAACGGGCGGACGCAGGGCATGGTTGTAGTTGCTGGCCATGGACCGGCAGTACGCGCCGGTGGCCGGCACCGCGATGAGGTCACCCGGGGCCAGGTCGGCCGGCAGGAAGGCGTCCTTGACGACGATGTCCCCGCTCTCGCAGTGCTTGCCGACGACCCGCACGAGCATGGGCGCGGCCTCGGAGGTCCGCGAGACCAGAGCGACGCTGTACTCGGCGTCGTAGAGCGCGGTCCGGATGTTGTCGGACATCCCGCCGTCGACGGAGACGTACGTACGCAGCCCGTCGAGGAGCTTGATGGTGCCGACCTCGTAGAGGGTGAAGGCCGTGGGACCGACGATGGCCCGCCCGGGCTCGACGGAGATACGAGGGGTGCGCAGCTTCGCGCCCTCGCACTCACGGCTGACGATCTCGTTGAGCGCCTTGGCGATCTCGTGCGGCTCGCGGGGGTCGTCGCCGCTGGTGTAGGCGATACCGAGCCCGCCGCCGAGGTCGATCTCGGGCAGCTCGACCCCGTGCTCGTCACGAATGTCCCTGAGCAGCCCGACAACGCGATGCGCGGCGACCTCGAACCCCGACATGTCGAAGATCTGCGACCCGATGTGCGAGTGAATGCCGATCAGCTCAAGCCCATCCAGTTGCAGCGCCCGCCGCACGGCCTCGGCGGCCTGCCCGCCCGCGAGCGGAATGCCGAACTTCTGGTCCTCATGGGCGGTGGCGATGAATTCGTGGGTGTGTGCTTCCACTCCGACGGTGATACGGATCTGCACGCGCTGCCGCCTGCCGAGGGACTGCGCGATGTGGGCGACGCGGACGATCTCCTGGAAGGAGTCGAGCACGATCCGCCCGACTCCGGCGCGGATGGCGGTCTCGATCTCGTCGACGGACTTGTTGTTGCCGTGGAAGGCGATGCGGTCGGCGGGCATACCGGCGGAGAGGGCGGTGGTGAGTTCGCCACCGGAGCAGACGTCGAGGTTGAGCCCTTCGTCGTGCAGCCACCGCACAACGGCCCGGGACAGGAACGCCTTGCCTGCGTAGAAGACGTCGGCGTCGGGCCCGAAGGCGGTACGCCACGCACGAGCCCGCTCACGGAAGTCGGTTTCGTCGACGAGATAGGCGGGGGTGCCGAACTCCTCGGCGAGCCGGGTGACCTCGATCCCTCCGACGCTGACGACACCGTCGGGCGTACGGGTGACGGTCGACGCCCAGACCTTCCGGTCCAGGTGGTTGAGGTCGGCGGGCGGCGCGGAGGGGTGCCCCTCGGGCAGCACATCGGCGTGACGGGGCCCGGCGGGGTGTGCGGAACGGCTCATGGCTGTGTGGCTTCCTCGGTGATGTCAGAGGTATTTCAAAGGTGTTCGGGTGCGTCGATACCGAGCAGGGACAGGCCGCCGGCCAGCACCGTCCCGGCGGCTTCGACGAGCGCGAGCCGGGCCCGGTGGGCGGCCGAGGGTTTCTCGTCGCCGAGCGGCAGCACGGTGGGGAGAAAGGCGAGCGTGGCATCGGCAAGGGTGACGAGATGCCGGGCGAGCCGGTCCGGGGCGCGGTGGGTGGCGGCGCCGAGGAGGAGGCGGGGGTGGTCGGCGAGGAGGCTGAGGACAGTCCGGGCCGCGGGTACGTCGGTGGGGTCGCCGGGGTGGGCGGTGAAACCGAGGTCGGCGGCGTTGCGGCACAGGGCGCGCGTACGGGCGTAGGCGTAACGCACCCGGAAGAGGGGGTTGCTCTCCCGCTGGACCAGATGCTCGGCGCCGATACGGGGCCGGTCGTGGGGGGCGGGATGGAGGAGGGCCCAGCGGGCGGCGTCGGGGCCCAGGGGGGTGGGGTCGCGGGGAGCGGGGGGAAGGGTTCGGAGGTCGAGGAAGACCTTTTGCTGCTCCCGTTCGCCCTGCTCGCCGGTGCCCCGGTGGACATGGACCCGCCCGGCCTGGGTGGCGACGATACGTACAACCGCGTCGGCGACGGCGTCGGCCCGGGCCTCGTACTCGGCCGGCAGCCGCAGCGACAGCACCTGGCCGGCGAGGGCGTCACTGTGTCCGTAGCGCAGGCCCTGGGCGAGGATCTCGCGTACGAAAGCTGCGGGGGCCGCGCTGTCGAGGCTGATGTTGAGGAACCCAGGGCCGGTGATCTCGACGCCGCGGACGCCGGGGGCGGCGCTGATCCGCTCGCGGAGCACCTCGGCGACGTACAGGGGCGGGCACCCGGCGGGGCGGGCCAGCTGCAGCGCGATGTTCGTGGCGTAGTCCCCGGAGCCACCAGGTCCGGGCGCGGCGACGACGGCGCGTGCGGGGACGGCGACGCTCAGCTCTCCCGCGTCGACAGCGCGACGTACCGCGCACAGCACGGTACGGGAGAGCTCGACGGGGGTCACGGGACAAGCGTATGGGAGGAGGGGGGTGGGTAGGCGACTGGGTTTGGGGTGGGTCCGCCATGTGGACGGAGAGAGAAGAAGGGAGGAGAACAGAGGGGACGGCGAGTGTCAGCCGCCGGCGTGCCGGCCGGCACGCTCGGCCTCACCGGGGGCGCCGAGGGCGCCAAGCGGACCGAGGGCGCTCCCGAACGAGGCGCCGTCCCGACCCCGTTCGGCCAACTCCCTTACCAGTCTGATGAGTTCGGCGGGATCGAAGGGCTTGGCGAGAAACGCGTCGACGCCGACATCGAGCCCGGCCTCGACCTCGTACTGCGTACAGGCGCTGATGACGGCGAGGGGCAGGGCGCGGGTACGGGGGTCGGCGCGCAGCCGGGCAGCGGTGCTCAGACCGTCGAGGCGGGGCATCGCGACGTCGAGGGTGACGACGTCGGGCAGCACCTGATGAATGACTTCCAGACACTCGGCACCGTCAGCCGCGGTCACGACCTCGAAACCCTCCAGTTCGAGGTTGACCCTGATCAGCTGCCGGATGACCTTGTTGTCGTCGACAACAAGCACCCGGCCGGACACGCCCGGCACAACTCGAGGGTAGGTCGAGACCGGCCACCGCGTCCGGCTTTTCGCCACTTCCACGGGCGCGATCGAACGCCTGCAACCTCCGGCGCCACCCCCAAAACCCGTTCCTGATCACCCCGAACGAGCTGGTAGGGTTCTACTCGTCGCCGCGCAAAGCGCCAGACACGCCCCCGTAGCTCAGGGGATAGAGCAACGGCCTCCGGAGCCGTGTGCGCAGGTTCGAATCCTGCCGGGGGCACTCGCCGGTCACAGACCTGAAACCAAGTCCTGACCAGGGCGGATGCCGATGTCAAAGGGTGGGAGTCAGTCCAACTGACTCCCACCCTTTCTCACTGTCTCTCACGGTTCACGCGTGAGGAGCGCGTGGGCTACACGCGGGTTCACGCGACGTCCGGCGGCTCCCATCCCATGGTCTTTTCGATCTTCCTGTTGTTCTCTTCCTCGCTGTTGTCGACGACACCCGCGTAATGCCGATGGATGACCTCCGGTGAGGTGCCGGCGCGCCGGGCCACCTCGGCGACCGGAAGGCCGGAGCGGAGCCAGTCCGTGATGCAGGTAGCGCGCGCGTCGTACGGCTTGCGGCCCAGCGGGGTGTGCAGCTTGTTAGGCGGGAACGCGTACGGTCTCGCCTCGTGCCAGACCCTCCAGTAGCTGGACGTGCCCACCAGGCCACCCCGCTCGTTCTGAAAGAGCCGACCGTCCGCGGCCGTGCCGAACTCCTTCAGGTGCGCCCTGAGCATCGCGACCAGCACGGGCGGGATCGGCACCGGCCGCTCTGTACCGGGCTCGCGCGCTTTCAAGCCGCGGCTGTCGTGACGCATGCCGGAGTCGGTCCACTTCTTACCCGACACAGGACGTGTCGAGCGAAGCGTGAGAACTCCCCATCCAGTCTTCGGCAAATGGCAGTCGTCCAACCGAAGTCCCACCACCTCCGCCGGGCGCATCGCCGCATAGAGAATGCAGCCGAAGAATGCGACCAAACGCCTTCCCCGATTACGGTGAACCGAACCGACGTACGAGACCGCTGCCAGGAACTCCCGTCCCTGTGTCTCGTTCATGAGCGCCCTTGGGTCGACTCGGCCGCTTCCCCCTGCGGTCGACCGTTTCAATCCAATGATCGGGTTTCCGTCGACATACCCCTTCTGAATCGCGTACGTCATCGCTGTATTGAAGCCGCGACGGCGACGCTTGTACGTCTCCGTGGCCGCCGGTTTCCCATCGAGCCTGTAGGACAACCGGTAGTGGACGTCCTCAACAACGTCGGAGTCCCTGAGAGCTGACAGCGGCAGGGAGTTGGCGGCGAGCCACTCACAGGTTTTCTCCAGGTCTGACGGGGGTTCCTCGCCCTCGTGGGCCGGTACAACCGCCCATCGCACGGCACGGCGTACGTCGCGCAGTTCCGGCGCCCCCGAACTCTCCCCCATCATGCCGAGGGCCGCTGACGCAAGACTGTCTGCCAGTCCCTCACGCGTCTTTGCCGCCGCGGTACGCCAACGCCGTTTCATGTACTCCTGCGAGAATTCCCACCAGGAAGGGTCTGATTTGATCGCAGCCTTTGCGGCTTCGGCTGATGCCGCCTCACGGACTTCCGATTCAGGTAGCCCTGATTCCATGTCAAAGGCTTCGCCCTTGCGCATGGCCTGCCACAGTTCCGATCGGCGGCTCTCGGCAAGAGCCGATGTTGCGAACGACGCGTAACGCAGCTTGCCAGCAACCACCCAACGGAGTTGATAGGGAGCCGTCTTGCTGGAAATCTTGCCGACTTTCCACACACGGACGTCGGTGGACAACGTGGGTTCCTCGGCTGCGGCCGGACTATCTCCTTCACGAGAGCCCGGACCCCTGCCGGTATTGCGGTGCGTCACGCAGCGTCCTCCCGTTCCGAAAGCCAGCGCTCGTATTCGGATCGGCGGATTCGTACGTCACCGTTGGGCAGCTTGATTGAGCGGGGCCCCTTCCCGAGTTGGCGCCACCGGTAGAACGTCGACGGAGCTACCTTCAGATCGGTGATGATCTCCGCAACGGTCAACTTCTCGTCCAGCGCGCGGGCGCTCATACGGCCGTCCCTTCAGGTTCGGTCGACCCGGACAGCCCGGACAGCTCCAATTCCGACTGTCCGGGCTGTTCGTGCTGGTCAGAGGGGATAACCGGACAGTCGGACAGTGCGGACACCTCCGGGGTGCTCTGTGTCCGGGTCTCGGTGTCCGGGTAGTACCGGCCGCTGCCGTCCTTGGTGAGCTGTCCGGCTTCGGCCATGCGCGAGCACGTGCGGCGGATGGTGTCGATGTCGACGTGGGACAGTTCGCCCGCCATGTCCTTGGGCTTGGCTCCGGGATGCGCGCGGACGTAGCGGAGGATCGCGGCTCGGGTGTCGCCGACGGTGTGGTCGGTGACGGGGCCGTCCAGCAAGTGCCAGGCTCCGGAGGCGGGTTGGAAGCTGAGGGCGTACTCGGATTCGTCGACGTCGCGTCCGGTGACGTGCAGGATGCCGTCTGCCTGTCCACGCGCCCGCTTGAGTACGAGCGTGGCGTCTGCGGCGCCCGCGATGCCGTTGGTCCCGGAGACCTCTGTCAGGAAGTCGTCCGAGCCTGCCTTGCGGACGTGGTGGACCAGGACAACGGCGATGCCGTAGTGGTCGGCGAGCCGTTTCGCGTAGCCGACGGAGACGTAATCGGCGTCGTAGGCGGACACGCCTTGCGGGGCTTGGCCGCGCATCTTGGCGAACACGTCGATGACGACCATGCGGGCGTCCGGGTTGCGGTCCAGCCACTGTGCAATCGCCTCGGTTCCGCCCTGAGGGAAGGGCGGGCACTCGGTCACGAGGGTGAGCCCGGCCGGCGCCTTCTGCCCGCCCAAGAGTTTGCCCATGCGGGTCTGGAGACGGCGCGGGGTGTCCTCCAGCGCGAGGTAGAGGACCGGGCCGCCGTCGACGGGGACGGAGTCGAATGCCTTGCCCCCGGCCGCGACGGCGAGGGCAAGTCCGAGGGAGAGCCAGGACTTGCCGACCTTGGGCGGTCCGGCGAGCAGGCTCACACCCTCGGCAAGGAGGCCAGGCACGGCCCACTTGGGCTCGGGGAAATCCGCGGCCATGAGCTGATCGGCCGTCCATGCCGTGCGC
Source organism: Streptomyces sp. ADMS (assembly GCF_033441795.1). Taxonomy (NCBI): domain Bacteria; kingdom Bacillati; phylum Actinomycetota; class Actinomycetes; order Kitasatosporales; family Streptomycetaceae; genus Streptomyces; species Streptomyces sp. ADMS. The sequence continues at coordinate 57,409 of NZ_JAVFVX010000006.1, forward strand.
GGGCGCTCCCGCTTCGGCGGCGCGATGGCTGTGGGCTGGGGGTCGCTGGGGACCGAGTACAGGTGCAGCGGCGGGATCGGGTTCGGTTCGGCGCTCATGCCGCGACCGTCCGGGGGCGACGGGCCCCGGCCCTGAGCCCGGAAGCGATGGTGCGCCGTGCCTCGCCCTCGCCCTGGCCGACCTGGAGCGCGGCAGTCAGCAGCCAGCCGGTGACGTCCGTCTCGCTCAGCTCTCCCCCGGCAACGAGCTGTCCGAGGGCGACAGCGGCGATATAGAGGGCGTGGTTGTGCTGAGCGTCGCCCGAGCCGGTGACCCGTTCGACTTCCCCGTTGACGGCTGCGTTCAGGAACGCGGTGCGTCGTCCGCGACCGGTGAGGGCGACCGTGACGGGCTTCTGCGCCGGCAGCGGTGCCGGGCGCAGGAGTTCGGCGAGCCAGACCGGCAGCGGAGCCACAGACGTGTTGTGGACGATCTCGTACGGGCGCCCTGCGAAGGTGCTGCCCGCACCGACGACCAGGCCGCCGACGGCGCGGGTGTCGACCTTCCAGCCGAGCCCGCGGGCACTGTCCCCAGCGGTGTTGCGCAGAGCTTCGCCCTCGGGCGCGGCGAAGTACAGGTGGGTGCCGCCGCTCCACGTACGGACCGTGTACGTGTCGGTGGGGAGCGGCTGGCCATGACGCTCGCACAGCACGGCGAGCACGTCGGCTCCGTCGGTGACGCCGTGTTCGGCCCATGCGGCCGGCGGGGTGTCGGCGGGGTGTTTGGGCCGGTCCAGGTCGACGACGACCAGGCCGGACGGGCCGGTCGCAATGCCGACGTTGTACGCGGCGTGTGTCCAGCACCGGGTGATGCGTTCGCGGTCGGTGGTGGCGTGCTGCTCCCAGTCGCGGACGGCGGGCCGCTTGTCGCCGGGGATGAGGGGGAAGACGCGCCAGTGGCGTGACGCTGCGTCAAGTGCTGCGTGAAGTTGGGCAGGGCCGTCGGGGTACGGCATCCTGGGGTTCTCCTGTTCTGTCTTCGGATGGGCAGGGAGAACCGCGGCGGCGGGCGACCTTTGCTGGGGAGTCCCGCCGCCGCGGCGTTGCTACTGGTTGCTGGCCCAGTGGGCGTATTCCTGGCGGACGTAGCCGCGCGGTTCGGCGGCAGCCCTCGGGTACGCGGCCCGAATCGGTCCGCTCAGGTGTCCGCCGCTGTTGTCGCGGTCGTGGTCGACGAACCGGCGGGCCGCTTCCGTGGCCGCCGTGTCGGCGTCGCCGGTGATGCCCGCCTGTTCGTCGCTCAGTGCGATGCGGTCCAGCAACGCGGCCTTGCGCAGCCAGTACTCACGGCTCGGGCTCTCCCCGTGCCGCCTGTCGACGGCCGTACCGGCGACCCATGCGATCTCGCGGGCAGTGTTCGGGGCGAACACGTATGCCGCTTCCGGGGTGGGCCACGAGCCCTGTTCGACGCGGTGGTCGGCCCTGGCGTAGAGGCGGGCGCGCTTGCCATCGCGGGCAGGGTCGACGGTGACGGTGCCGGTCGCGAAGGTGCTGTCCAGTGCGGCGACGATGCGGTTGGTGTCGGCCGGGTCGCAGATGATGCGGATCTCGAACACAGGTGGTCCTCTCGGTGGGTTAGAAGGGCGGTTGGTTGCTGTAGCAGCCGCAGGTGCGTGAGCGGGTGCCGCAGGCCGGGCAGGCTCGCCGGATGCGGAGCCAGCGGGGGCTGTGGGGCAGCCAGACGAACCGCAGCGGCAGGAACGGGGCGCACTCGCAGTCGTCGTAGTCCGGCTCGTCCTCGCCGTACACCGCGCCGATCACCTCGCCCTCGCCCCCGCAGTACAGGCAGTCGGGATCCGGCAAGCGGTGCAGGGCGAGGATCGGGCGCGGGCCACGCGGGCGCCCGCCGACGGGGTAGGAGACCCATCCCGCGTGGTGCCGGATCGCCAACCGGTGCCGGGCGAGCAGACGGCCGATCACGCGGCGTCCGGGCGAGTGAAGGTGTCGTACTGGTCAGTGGTGATGAGGCCGCTCTCACGCCATTCGGCGAGAAGGTCGGTCTGTCCCTCGGGGTCGACGCACTTGGAGCACAACCGCCCGGTCGGCCGGTTGCGGGTGCGCTCACCGGGCGGGCGCTGGCCCCATTTGCAGGCGGACAATCCCGCGGCTTCGGCCTCGTTCTCCAGCTCCCTCAGGGGCTTTGCTGCGTGGGGGTAGAAGAACTCGATCTCGTCCAGTTCTCCGGGCTTGGCGAACGCTCCGCACAGGCACTCCCCCGACATGTGCAGGTGAACGGTCACCTCGTTCAGCGGCAACACATCCGGGTGGCACAGGCGGTGCGGGGCGTGTTCGTGCGGGAGGTCGCAGCGGTGGCGGGCCCGGTACTCGCGCATGTGAGCATCGGTCCAGTGCACGATCGGTGAGACCCAGATCAGCGAGCCTTCCCGGTCGACCTCTTCGGCGTTACGGAACCGGCGGTCGGTTTCCGCCCAGCGCATGCCGCCGAGGTAGATGACGTTGCGGGTGCGCCACTGGGTGCCGACGATCTGTGCGCGCAGCCGCTGCAACGGCTCATCTTTCAGGCGCCGGTACATCACGGAGTGTCCGGCCGGTCCGGGGAAGCCTTTCCAGACCTGGCGGCCGATGTTCTTGCCGCGGGTGGACAGCACCCGCCCCAACACCAGGTCCGCGTAACTGTTCTTGGGGTGCAGTTCATGCAGCCGCAGCCCCCACGCGGCGACCACGTCCCGGACGTGCTGGGTGGTCTCCGGGACACCGGTGCCGGTGTTGACGTGGGCGATGGCGTCCACCCGCTGACGGAACAGGTGGTTGACAATCACGGAGTCATTGCCGCCCGAGAACAGTCCGATCGTGGCGACGACCGGGTGTGCGGCAAGGACCTTGTCCACCATGGCGTGAGACTTCGCGATCGCCTCATCCAGGGTGAGGGCTTCCGGCTCCGCTTCAGCTTTGGGCGGCGTGCCGTCGATACGGTCGGCCATGCCGGGGAACATGTCCACCAGCTGCCGCTTCCTCTTACTACGGGACGTCATCGCGTCAGCGCTCCTGAGCAGTGTCGACGGCAGGGAGTTGGGGCAGGCCGGCGGATTCGAGGGCCCGCGGGTCGAAGCCGGGGAGGGTGGCGCGGGTGACGAGGGCTTGGGCGAGGGCTTCGGCGTAGGCGGCGCCGCTGCGGGCGACTTCGATCTGTGTGGTGGCGCGCAGGGTTTCGACGCGTTCGACGTGCGCGTATTCCTCGCGCCGCTCGCTCATGTCGCGTTCATGGGTGAGGCGTTCGCGGCGGTCGGTGCGCCAGTAGCGGGCGGCGAGTCCGTAGGCGCCCGCGGTGGCCACCGACCACAGCAGCATGGGCAGCGGCAGTCCGTCGGTGTATCCGGCGACCCCGGCGAAGGCGAGCGCTCCGGAGGCGGCGAACGCGGCTCCCACGAGCACGGAGTCTCCGGTGCTGTTGCCGGCGGCCACGCCTGCGGCGGCGGCACCGAGGGACAGGGAGGTCATCAACACGGCATTGCCGACGCTGTGTTCAGCACCGTTGGCGTTCCAGATCCGGGCGAGCGCGAGCACGGTGGTGGTGGCGATGGCGGGCGCTGCCTTCGGTGCGGCGATGGCGAGCCAGTGCCGGGCGACGATCGGTTCGTTCACGGGAAGCACTCCGTTCAGCTCAGTTGGCGAGGTCGGCGGCGAAGTGGGCGAAGGAGGCGACCAGGTCGCGGATGGGCTCGGACGCGCCGGTCCCGGCGGCGAAGAACCCGAACAGGAACAGCAGCACCGCGGCGCCGAACCCGGCCGAGCGGGTCTTGACGACGACGATGGAGGCGATGCCGAACAGCAGCACGGCGGAGAAGATGACGGTCATCGGGTGCCTTCCGGGCGGGGGGTGTCGGTGCCTGTGCGGTAGATGCGGGCGGCGCGGTTGTAGAGCCAGCGGCCGACGCGGATGCGCTTGCCGTGGCCCTTGCAGCGGCCGCACGGCTTGCCGCGCTTGAGGCGGCCTTTGCGGTCGGTCTTGAGCTTGTGGCCCATGCCGCGGCACTTGCGGCAGTCACCGAACGGCGAGGCCGCACACAATCCGCCGTAACCGAGCGTGATGGTCAGCAGGCAGGCGATAGCAAGGGCTATGGGGGTCATCGGGGGGCCTCCGGGGCAGTTTCCGGGGTTTTCGCAGGTGGGGTGCTATCCGCTAGATCGCAGATGGGGTGCTGTTTTGGGTGCTAGCGGGGGTGCTACCGGTAGCGGGTCACCCCGCTACCGGTAGCGTCCGTCCGGGGTCAGGCGGCACCCCGGCTCTCGTCACGCTGCGCTATCACGGTGGTGAGGTCGTCGCGGGCGATGCCGCGGCGGGTGGTGCGCTCACCGTCGTCGGTGGTCCCGGCCACGCCGGTGGTCTTGATGCCGTGCGGCTTCAGAGCGCTGGTGACGTTCTCGCCCTTCCATCCGCCGTAGACCTCCGGGCGCAGTTCGGCGAGCCGGGCGGCGATCCGCTCGTTCCACACCCGGTTCTCCGATGCGGGCACGACGGCGGCGACGTCGGCGAGCAGGTCGTAGGACGGCCCGGCCGTGGTGTCGGCGTCTTCCCCGAGGGCGTGCCCGGACAGGGTTCCTTCCGCCTTGCGCAGCGCGTGCGCGCGCTGCGCGATGGCGTGGGTGGCGTTGTCGTCCAGGTAGGCGGTGCGCACGACGACCGGCAGCGTCGAAGCGCCGGCGAGGTAGCCGTTACCGGCATCGATCTCGGGGCGGAACGAGGTGGCACGTACGCCGTTCTTGTAGGCGGACGTGCCCAGGATCATGTCGTTCTCGACCTGACCGGCGACCTTGAGGGCGAAGCGGATGGAGACGTTGCCGCTGATGCCGGTCGGCAGCGAGTCCTTGTCGGGGCGCTGCGTGGCCAGCACGAGCATCACACCCAGCGCGCGACCGAGCTTGATGATGAACTCAGCGTCGTCACCAGCCTGCTTGCCGTACTTGGGGTGCGCGAACAGATTCTGGCACTCGTCGAACACGGCGAGCAACGGCCACAGCTTCAGCGAGCGCTTGTCGGCAATCGCGCGGGTGATGCGCTTGTCCGGGCACAGATCCCGCGGCAGCATCTTGATCACACCCGCGCGGCGCATGACCTCCTCGCGCAGCAGCTTGAGGGAGTCGGCCGCGTACCGGATCGAGTCGTCATCGATCCCGGAGACGAACCGGTGACTGACTGTTTCGAGCGCGTCCAGGTCACCGGTGCCCTTGTTCTCGTGCAGCCACAGTTCCACCGACGGATCCATGGCCGCACCACAGGACAGCACCCGCACCGAAGCGGTCTTGCCCTGGCCGGGCAGCGAACCGATGAGAATGTTGTGCTGAATCATCGGCACCGACTGAGCCCGGCCGCGCGGGTCGATCCCGAACGGAATCCGCTTGAAGATGTCGTGCCGGCGGGCGTTGGCCAGCGGCCACTTCACGATGCCGGTCTTGGACAGGTCTCGGTCACCGACCCACAGCACGAGCCGTCCCTCGTGCTCGTTGGGGTCGGCGTCCGGCCACACGCACCCCAGCGGGCGGCGCAGACCGGACGCGAGACGGGCGCGCCGGTCGGCCACGTCGGCGACGGTCACCCCGAGGGGAAGGTCGATGTCCGCGCGCCAGCCCGGACCCTCACGGGTGATCGGGGAGACGAACCGGATACCGTCCTGCCCCTTGGCCACAGCTGAGGCGATCTGGCCGATGCCGATGGACGCCATGGCCTTGACCACGATGTCGCTGGTCAGCTTCTGCACCTCGGTCTTGATGACCGCCCGCGTGGCGAGCGGCGCATCCGCTGGCGCCCCCGCCCACCCGAAGCCGAGCACCGCCACCACAGCGGCGATGAACTGCGTGAGCGGCTGCGCCCCGAACACCAGGAACAGGCCCGCGACCAGGGCGGACACGCCTACGAGGAGGGTGACGACGACGCGCAGTCGCACCCGGCGGTCGCGCTGCCGCGACAGCTTCAGGTATTCGTCCACCCGCTCGTGCGTTGCCGTGTACTGGCGAAGCGCCTCGCCCTCGCCATCCACGGCCCAACGCCCCACCCTGCTCAGGGTGTTGAGCGCGCCGCGCGGGGAGCGCCAGACGAGCTTGGGCAGGTAGACGAACGGCACACGGACCGCGTGGAAGGCAACGGTGTGCCAGGCGTGCCCGGCCAGCCAGCCGAGCGCTTCCTCGAACTCCGCACGCGACTTCAACCACGCGGGGAAGACGTCCAGCCGCTTGGAGTTCTTGATGCGGTCGATGACACCAGGGCCCGACACAGTCGGCACCTTCTGGTCCACCAGAGTCGACGGAGAGTCGCCCGACTCGGTCGGCTCCGGGTCGGCCAACCCGTCGGCCGACTTGGACGGGGCGGAGTCGCCCGACCCGTCGGGCGACGGGTCGGGGGTCGAGTCGGGCGACTCGCCGCGGGCGGTGCGCGCCTTGCCGAGGTCGACGACGTCGCCCCCGGAGTCGGCGGACGGGGCGGGGCTCATCTCGGGTTCGAGTCGGTTGAAGAGTTCGTTGTCGTCGGGCTGGTTCACTTAAGGGTCCTTCCGGATCTGCGGGAGGTGGGCCCGGCCGTCGCTGTAGGAGGTGAGCGGCCGGGCCGATCGTGCGTGCCCCGGGCCGGATTCGATCCGGCGCCCTCACGGCATGGATGCCGGGGCGGTGTGCCGCGGCTACGCGGCGTGGGCGACGGTGCAGACAGGGCCGCCGGCCGGGCGGGGCGTCACCACCAACCGGACGACTTCTTGGCCGCCTTGACGGCGGCGGCCTCGTTCACGATCCGCTGCCGCTCCGTCTCGAACGCGGCGATCTCCGCGCCTATGCGGGTCTCGGCGCGGCCCCAGGACGTTTCGAGTTTCCGGTCGGCGCGGGTGGTGCTGCGTCCACGCACCACCTGGACCGAGCCGCCGGCCAGAGCACGGACGATCGCCCGGCGTTCGGGACCGGTCAGCGGCCACAGCTCGCGTTCACGGACCGCTTTGAGCTTGCGGGTGGCCAACTGGATTTCGCGGTCAACGCGGCGGGTGTTGGGCTTGCCCATGGTCAGGTACTCCTCGGGGAATCGCAGGGGCAGGGTCGGGGTAGGCGCAGGGCACGCAGGTGCCGAGCGAGGTGGGGATGACGTATCCGGCGTCCGTGCGGCACTGCGGGCACGTGCGGCGGGCCCGGTTGGCCTTGTCGAGCGCGGCTCGTCTGCCGGGGGTCATGGGCCGTACCGGCTTGGCGCGGTCGACGCGGTAGAGGTAGGCGACCAGCGGACCGCGCCGGTAGCGCGGGCGCAGCACCTGCGCCGCCACGGGCTGACCGCCCGGCCGCAGTCCGCGGGCACGCAATTGCCGGCGGGTGGCATAGCCGTCCGGGGCCAAACGCCATGGGAACGTGGGCACGCCGTGCTGAGTGCCGGTCGGGTCGTAGCACTTGGCGAACGTCAGGGACGTCATGCCGCCACCGCCCCGGACTGCTCGCCGGCGGCGAGGAAGCGTCGGCCGATCCATTCGGTGTAGGCGGGAGGGACGGCCTCGGTCAGTTCCTCGCGCACGTCGGTCCACGTGATGCCCATCGCCGCCTGCATCTCGGCAACCGTGGCTTTGCCGCCCCCGGCGCCGTAGGCGGCGACGTAGGGGCCGTCGAAGTAGCGGCCGTGCCGGTAACCGCGCACCCGCCCACGGTGCGGAACGTGCGCGGGCTGCTCGGTCGTCCAGCCGCCCAACTCGAAGTTGCGGTGACGGATGACCCCGAGCCCGAACATCTCCCCGCACAACGTCAGGTGCTTGCGGATCTGTGCGCGGCCGTTGGGCTGCTCGATGACGTACGGCAGACCCGTGGCATCGAGCAGCGCACGCGTGCGGGCCACCAGGTCGACGTGCGTACCGCCCCAGCCCTGCGAGGCATTGGTACCGACGGTCAGGGCGCAAGCGCGTTGCCACGGCGGCGAGGCGTGCGCGAACCCGTACCGCTCGATCTCGCCGGACGTGATGAGCGCGGCGAGGTGTTCGAGGGCATCGCCCCGGTGCTGGGGGAAGGGGTAGTGGGGCCGGTCGGCGATGTCCACCCCGTCCACGGCGAACCCTGCACGGTGGTAGCCCATCGCCGCACCGCCCGCGCACGAGAACAGATCCAACAAACGCGGCCGACTCATGCCGCCACCCCCACAACCGGCGCACCGGTGCGGGCGCCGCGTCGGCCGGAGCGGCGCCCGGCGACCGTGGCGAACAACCGCCCCAGCCCCGCCCGACGCATCCCGGCACGGCCCTGCTTCGCCGCGTACATCGCCTCATCCGCCCTACGCAGCAGACCGGACAGGTCATCCGCGGGGAAGTCGCAGGCACGCACCCAGCCGAGCGAGACGCTGGTGTGCACATCCGGGTTCTGGCCATCGGCCGGCCGGGCGAGCACCCCGTGCAGCACCGCGAGCAGATCGGCGGCGGTGCCGTGGTCGTCGATGAGGACGGCGGCGAACTCATCGCCCCCGAGCCGCCCGGCCACCCCCGTGCGGCCGACGTGGTAGGCGAGCCGGTCCGCGGTCGCCTGCAACAGCGCGTCCCCGGCGGCATGCCCAAACGTGTCGTTGATGTGCTTGAAGCGGTCGACGTCGGCGAGCATGACGACCGCGCGCGGGTCCTTGAGCAGGGCCGTGGCCCGGCGGGTGAACGTGTCGCGGGTGGGCAGCCCCGTGAGCGGGTCACGGCGTGCCGTGTTCAGCCGGGCGTGCAGCCAGCGCACGTGCAGTGCCCACCCGGCGGCCAGCGGCAGTACGGACGGCAGGATCGTGGTCAGGGTGTTCATGCCGCGGCCCCCTCGCCGGTGTTGACGGGGTGCAGGTGCGGGCCGTCGGCGCGCTCGGCGAGCAACAGGTCTCGCAGGACACGGGAGTTGGCCGCTGAGCAGTGCAGTGTGGTGCGGATGGCTTCAGCGTTGACCGCGTCGTCCGTCCAGTCGGCCGTAGCCGTGCGGGCTTCGGCGAGCAGCTCCGCAGGCGTCCGCGGCGCCTTGGCGGGCTTGCCCTTGGCCGTCTGGGGAGCGCGCTTGCGCGGCGCCTTGGGCGCCTTCTCCTTCGGGTGCTCGGGAGCGTCCACCGGGGGTACAGGCCGTACGGGCGCGCCCTGCGGCGCGAGTTCACCCAGCTTCAACAGCACCCGCTCGGGGCGGGGTGTCTTGGAGCGCCAGCGCCGGCCGTGCTCCTCGCGCAGCTGCGCGCGGGCCAACTGCCGTTCCCGCTCACGACCCAGCGCCACCGAGTAGGAGGTGACCTCCCACAGCGTCATGCGCCGCCACAGACCAAACGTCGACAGCGGGGCGAGCAGCCACCGTGAGAACCGGATCTTCTCCATCCGCCGTCCGGTGACGGCACCGATCCGGGACGCGTAGACGTGCGCGGCCACCTCGGACAGCACCACCCACAGCAGCGGCATCGTGCCGTGCGCGAGTTTCGCGGACAGCGAGTGGCCGGCCGCGATGTTCAGCCAGCACGTCACCCCCGTCAGCACCCACGGCACGAACCGCACCCAGCCCAACGGCATGTCCGTACGGATCAGCAGCAAGAACGCCGCGGTGAACACCGGAATAGCCGCATCGATACCGACCGGCAGCATCCACGGGTAGGCGAACCCCCAGCGGGCGCCCGCAGTCGACACCGCCTCGAACGACGACGCAAGCCCCAGCCCGCCGACCCCGGCCGCAAGCACCGCGACCGTGCCCAACAGGATCTTCTCGGGCTTCGACAGCGGCGGCACCGCCGGACGTCCGGCGGTCTGTGCCGTCTCGGTGGTGGTCATCGCGTACCTCCGTCCAGCGGCCGGATCCTGGCCGCGGCCATGAGCACCACGCGCACCGGGTGCGCGTGGTACTCCGGAGTGGTGTCCTCGCACCACTCCCACTCGGCGTCCTCGGCGAGCGAGAAGCCGAGCGAGGCCAGCGCTTTTGCCCGCTCCCCGGTCGTCGGGACCGGCGCCGACGTGGGCCACGTGAACACAGGCCACTCATCGACGCGGCCCACCTGCACGACGGAAAGTTGCCAGCAGGGCCCGGCGATCCGCTCCGGGACCGTGGTGCCGCAGCAGCGCACACCGATGAGAGCGTTCAGAGCACGGGGAGAGGTCACTTCTCCTCACCACCCTGCGATGCACGCAGCTGCGCGTTCATCAGTTGCGCCTGCACGTCGGCCACCTGACCGGCCGTGATCTGCTCGTAGACGGCCTGGCTCTCCAGGAACATCCGGTCGTCGAAGTTCAGCCCGTCGCTCATGCCGCAGCTCCCTTCCGGGAGTTGCGGCGGCCGGCGAACCGGGCCAAAGGGACGACGTCGAACAGCTCCGGGTTCGACTCGACAACCCCGGCCGCGATGCGGACCAGGTTGTCGGGAAGCTCCGGGTTCTCGGTGAGGATGTCGCGCGCAGCGTCCAGACGGGCCGCGCGCTCCATCTCGCTCTCGCCCTCAACCCCGAGCCACAGCTCAACCGGGGTACCCAGGGCCAGTTCCATGAAGTCCGCAGCGGAGACGGCCTGTTGGCGGCCGATGTAGGTACGCAAAGTGCTCTCCTGAGTTGAAGGAACAGGGAGAACCGCGGCGGCGGGCGACCTTTGCTGGGGAGTCCCGCCACCGGGCTGGACAGCCGAAGCCGTCCCGTTCAGGTATGCGATACACGCTTGAACATGTACCTCACAGTGGCGCGCCCGGTAGCGGCTGTCAAGTCCTTCGCTGCTTTCGGGGTGCCCTGCGACGTGACATAAGGTTGCCGCGCCAAGGCGGGACGAAGTCACCACGCTGCTGGACGACTTGGGACGTCCTCGATAGCGTTCGGGGAGTCAAGTACGTCCCTGGACGTCCCCCGGAGTTGAAATGGCGAACGAACGCCTACGCTCGGCGATGCTGACGCACGGCATCACGGTCGACGCCATGGCGGCCCACGTGGGCGTGGACCCGAAGACCGTCGAGCGATGGATCACACAGGAGCGCGCGCCTTACCGGCGGCACCGCCTCACCATCGCCGCGTTCCTGCGCGAAGACGAGACGTACCTCTGGCCAAACGGACTCCCGGACAGCCAGCGGCAGGACGCCTCCGACGCCGAGGTCTTGAAGGTGTACCCGCACCGCTCCTACGTTCCACCGGAACTTTGGTTGCAGCTTTTCGGCCGGGCGACGCGGGAGATCGGTGTGCTCGTCCACGCCGGCGTATTCCTGGCGGAGAACCCACGATGGCCCCAACTACTGCGACAGAAGACGTCGTCCGGTGTGCGGGCCCGGATTCTGCTAGGCGATCCCACGAGTCCAGAGATCCAGCGGCGCGGGGAAGAAGAGGAGATCGGCGAAGGCGTCGCGTACAAGGTGCGCGAGGTCATGAAGCTCTATCGCCCGCTGTACTCGGTCCCTGGTATCGAGTTCCGGATGCACAGGTCGACTCTCCACAACTCCCTCTACCGCTCCGATGACGAGTGGCTGGTCAACACGCAGGTGTACGGCGTGAGCGCTCCCATGGCCCCGGTACTCCACCTCCGGCGTGTCGCCGGAGCCGAGTTGGTTTCGACATACCAACAGAGCTTCGAGAAGGTGTGGTCCGAAGCTGTCCCCATCGAAAGGTCCTCATGAGCAACCGCACCGACTACTTCAACGACCCCGCCGCACCGGAGGCCAACAGCATCGTGCCCGCGGTGACCGCGTTCGTCGTGAACGATGCGGGCGCCGTACTCCTGGAACAGCGTTCAGACAACGGCCGCTGGGGTATGCCGGGGGGCGTTCAGGAAGTCGGGGAGAACATCGCCGGTACGGTCGTCCGGGAAGTTCGGGAGGAGACGGGGATTCATGTCGAAGTGGTCGGCCTGGTCGGGATTTTCACCGACCCCGGACACATCATCGCCTTCGCAGACGGTGAGGTGCGTCAGGAATTCTCGCTCTGCTTCCGGGCCCGGCCAGTCGGCGGCAAGATCGAGGTCAGCTCGGAGTCTTTCGCCGTACGGTGGGTTCCCAGAGAGGAGCTGGACTCTCTCGATGTCTCGCCAACCACACGGCGACGCCTTGACGCGGGGTTCCGTGACGCCGAGGTCCCTGTGATCAGCTGAGCTTCGCCACCATCGACTCAGCATGGCGCCGCCTCACTCGGGCCACCCTTGCCATGAGTTCGGGCCGGGCCGCGGATACCGCCCGGAAGACGACGTGCTCCGGGCCGTACCGCTCCAAGACCTCGGAGAGCCGTTCAGCAGGGTCCACCAGATCCCCGACCGGACTACTGGTCAGGTCGCAATAGGTGATGGCGTCCACCAACTCGGGGTCAGTGAGCTCAAACTCGCCGAGCGCATCGGCCAACCCAAGTTCGGTGGCCTCCCACGAAGAGGACGTGTGGAAGGCCACGATGCTGCACAACCGCGGATCGGCCCCAACGACGTCACGCAGGTAACGGGCCCCGTCGATCATGTGCTGTCCAGTGTCCACGGCGACTTGGGCATACCCGATGTCGTGCGCGATGGCGGCGGCGGCCAACAGTTCGGCGTCTTCACCCAGCGCCGGCGCCAGTGCCAGCGCCTGGGAGTAGACCCGCTGGGAGTGGGCCCACCTTTGCGGCAGGGCCTCAGCCAACAACGACTCAGCAAGGTCATGGGCCCAGTTGGCCAGTTGCATTTTCTACTGCCTCCGTGGCAATCGGGAGTTCAGGAAGAGGAGCTGACGAACCGACCAACGCCGTGCCGCGCTTCGACGTGGCCGGCAGTCTCCAGTTCACGCACGGCGCGGCGAACCGTGCCGCGAGACACCCCGTACTTCTCAACGAGGGCCGCTTCGCTCGGAAGACGCGTGCCAGCAGGCAACTCGCCCTTCCGGATCTGCTTCAACAAGTCCGTCATGATCTGTTCGTACGGCGCGGCCTCGGTGTCCCCAGCGACCTTGCGGCCGACACCAGCCACGGTCTTAATGTCCCCCGCCTCTTCGAGGCTACGCAGGGCGCGGCGAACCGTCGTACGCGCTACCCCGAACTCGCGCCCGATGTCAGCCTCGGACGGCAACCCGTCCGGGTAGGATCCGGCGGCGATCCGCTCGCGCAACGCCTGAGAGATCACCTGATACGTCCCGCGTGGGCTGGGGCTCTGCACGCATTCCTCCTTCGGACACCGTCGCCTCCCAGCTTCCCACGCACGCCCGTGGAGGTGGAGTGTCCGACCTGTCCGGCTGTCCGGTTACCCCATTGAACTGGGAAAACGACCCGGACAGGCTTAGGGGAAGCTGTCCGGGCTGTCCGGTGGCCCGTAAGAAGGGGGTACGCGTTGCTCCGCGTGCGTATGCGAGCGAAGGCGGGAAAACCTTTGCGGCTGAGGCGGCCGGTTCCGCGGCTTTAGCCAGACACGTTGGGGCGAGCCTCTAAGATCATGACCCCAACGTCGTGCTTTAACGGACAGGTCCACAGGCTACCCGGCGCGCCGTTAGCTTACGGGGCCATGATCACTCACGCCAAAGCAGCTCCAGCCTAAAGCCGTGGAGCCGACCTCATCACCCGAACCTGCCCCAACCCGCCCTCAACGGGTAGATGTCCGCTCTATGATCTCCCCAACGCTGCAAGCAAACACTACTCAGGAGTAGGAAGTTCGATGGCGAACCCTGACGCTCCCCAGGACTCCCCAGAAGGCAAGCCGACATTTCTTTGCCGGATAGGGACGATCTTTCTACTCTCTTCGAATAAGCGTGAATTCAGCAAGTACCAAGAGGATATGTGCAATGCCCTTCAAGGAGATCCGAGAGTTCAATGGGTCAAACGTCCCAAAATGAACATGGACTTCTGTAGACACTTGGCGGCATACCCTGACGCCAAGGAATCGGACCCTGACGAGATCATGCATGGGTCCGACGCCCTGCGCGCAGTCCATCTTGACCAACCGATCATCTTCAAGATGGTCATTCCAATCAAGAATCAACCGCAGCATCATCACGCCGACGACATTCCTACAGACACGTACTGGGTTGCCTGGGACGGGGTCGTTGTGATGATCCTATGGCGCCATAAAAAGAAGGACCTGCCCCGATCTGGCGGTCAAATCGTCATGCAGCTACTTGAGGAAGTCTGCAAGACAGTGAGTCTGGGGGTGCTCAACCAGGCATGCTCTCCGGCCTGTAGCAACGTATTCATGCACTCAGACCTCATCGTCAATCAAGTAGAAGGGCTGGATGAGGCCCGAGTGCTGGATTCCGACCGAACCACGGTTGAAATCGCCACTCCCCCCAACGAGCAACCGGAAGATGTACTCATCGATCTATTCTTTGCTTTCGGGCGGCCATCGCTCTATTTTGCACGCCAAAAGAACTTGGGTCGTCGAATCATTGACTTGGAGACCGAGGCCTGGGGAAGAGCGTCGCACCTCCTTTCCCACTACGCTGCACATGCAGAGGCGTCAGCCTTGCCCATAAAAGATCGCATCGGCGCCCGCTGGAAAAACCGTGGCTGGCGATCCGAAGTCCGCTCCCTATCCGCTCAGACATGGGTCTGCATGACTGGAATTGAACTAATGCTCCGAAAATGGAAGGAGCTCAAGAATGACTTCTCAGATGCAGCCACAGAGCATTCATGCATGCCTGTATACGAAACGGACTACACGGACGATGTGGCCATCATCGAGTCAATCGACCTTTCACGCCTGGAAAGCATGAGTACACAGATTGAATCCCGCTTGGACAATCGCCTGATCTCTATTGCTACGGCTGGTGGAGCAATTTCAGGTGGCATCACGGGCGCCCTAGTTTCGTTGCTGGGAGGATAAGCCTGCCAAGCCCCGGTTGTGGCCCCGTGGTCTGTAACAGTCAGTCCAGCCCGAGGGCTCGGAAGTGCGCAGCGAGCGCCTTAGGGGCAGACCGCCATCCGTAATGATCGATCTCCTGAGTGCAGTGCTCAGGGCGCTCACTGTTGACCAACCGTCGACAACTGCCGACAGCTCAGCAGCAGGTCAGAGCGGTGATCAAGAGGCGACCGCAGGTCACGGCCGCCAATGATCAGTTGTGGCTGTGTAGTACGAAGTACCGCAACCATGGCGGGTCCACACTATCCGGCTACCGATGAGCTGTAACACCCCCGGTGTTACAGCCCGTCGGCGAAGCCGACCCTGGGAGCTCGCAGGCACCGGAGGTGCCTCCCTCTCTACTTCTGAGCCCCAGCGCCAAGCCTTCGCGTGAGGAGCGTGTGGGTCATGCCTGAACGCGATCTTGATATGGCTCCATAGCAGGTCAGAGCCACAATCAAGCACGTCATGCGCGTGCCCTCCGGAGCCGTGTGCGCAGGTTCGAATCCTGCCGGGGGCACTCCGGAAAAAGCTCCTGACCTGCAGAAATACAGGTCGGGAGTTTTTGCGTTCACGTCAAAACGCACACGGTCTTTTGACCGTTCCTCTTTTCGAGCGGCACAGCGTCTCCTGCGCCGGATCCCGCTTCTCCTGCTGACACATTTCTGCAGGTCAAAGGCCGTTCATCGGGCGCTCATTGACCAGCTTCACCGCCAGGCACCGCCAACACAGCGATCGCGCTACGGAGCGGGCATTTCACCCCCAGCGCCTCGCGAAGACCTCACCTGACCTGCCTAAATGTGTCCGATGCCGCATTGAAGCGCACACGGTCTGGTGGGTCGTTTCCGATTCCGCCTGAACGCCTGCTTCTCCGTTGCCGCTCCGCTCGTCATCACCGTGGGCGCGTAGCTGGTGTTCGAAGGGCGGAGAGCTGGCGTTGGATCTGTCCGGCCTGGCGGCAGAGCCGGACGCCTTCCCTCACCCAAGGCGTTGAACGACCGGCCATTGCAGTGGAGTTGACGGATCGCTAGAGTCGTTCTGCCAACTACTCACAGGAGGCTCCTTGACTTCATCGCTTCATACGTGGACACAGCCGGACGGCTGTTCCGGGGCGACCTAAGCCCCGCCGCGTACCGCTGGTGACCACTTGACCCAGGTCAAGTGCGTCCAGATCCAGCGGAGATAGCGAACAAGTCAATGGAGGTACCGAGTGTCGGCCAACTCGACGCACCAGCTCGCCTGCACGCATCCCGGGCGTGATGTTGCGATCGTCAGTCTGTGTGCTGTTGTGGTTTCTCTCGTCGCGGTCATCGTGGTGATGGCCTTCCATGGCAACCCCCTCGCGACTTTCGGTGCGAGTGGCAGCGCCTTCGCTGCGGCCTTCAGCGGAGGCATGGGCGTACTGTCCCACCTCAAACGCACCGCGTAGTGACTCGGGAGGGGCGGCCGGGACCGGCTGCCCCTCAGCGGTCTTCCCCGGTCACCATTCCCCACAGCCGGTCCGAGAGTTCCGGATGCCCCTGGAGTACCGCTGTACACCCAAACCCCAGATTCGAGCTCGCGTCGGACCAGCACCGCGGCGACTGTCTCTACCAGCCCCATTCGACAAGGGGAGGATGCAAGGTAGGATAGGTAGCATGAGCGAGCCTACCGGCAAGTACTCGATCACCATGCCGCGCGACATCGCCGAAGCCGCCAAGGCCCGCAGCGGCCCCTCCGGACTGTCCGCCTACGTCGCCGCAGCCGTCGCCCGCCAGATCGAGCGTGACAACCTCAACGAACTCATCACGGTCGCGGAGGCCGAACACGGCCCCATCACCGACGAAGAGATTCAGGCTCTGCGCGATCAACTCCACCAAGCCCGAGAGCAACAGACCGAAGGCGGGGCGAACGCCGCGTGACCCCCTCCCCCGCCGCCCCCGGCGGCACCCTGGTCCTCGACAGCGAAGGGCTGGCCAAGGCCGTCCTACGCGACCGCACGGTCACCGGCTGGCTCGCCCTCGCCCGCGCCGACGACCTACGGGTCATCACTTCCGCAGCCACCCTCGTGGAAGTGATTCACCCACGGATCAATCGCCCAGCCCTGGAATGGACCCTGTCCCACCTCGTCATCGAACCGATCACCGAGCCCATCGCCCGTCACGCCGCCGCCCTCCTCGCCGACGCCGGCCTGCACGGCCACAAGTACGCCATCGACGCCATGCTCAGCGCCACGGCGCTGTCCGCCCCCGGCCCCGTCACCGTTCTCACCTCTGACCCCGAGGACCTCACTGCACTCTGCCGCGGGCGCGTAACCGTCATCAAGATCTGAGGGCACACCGCCTGCCCGATCAAACACGAGGCCCACACCTACGTGCAGCCCGGGCCGGCCTCGAGCCATCGGCCCCCGGAAGCCGGAAACTCGGCATGAGCACACGCGCCCCAGCCATCAGGGCGAGAAGCTGTGAGACCTGCCCGCGTGCTCCGGAACATCTCCCTGCTCGATTAAACGGCGCACCACACACCTCCTACGCTTACCGAGGAGGTTGCGGCCTCCCCGCACGGCGGGACCGACGAGCATCAGACTGAGATTAGGAACAAGGCGACCAATCAGGGCATGTCATTTTCGCGGGACATACGCGGGACGGCGGGCCTGACCATCAGTCAGATGGGCCGCTGACCTGCTAAAACGTCTGGGAAGTGTCCGGCCTCCGGAGCCGTGTGCGCAGGTTCGCATCCTGCCGGGGGCGCCTTGCAGAAGGTGTCCGAAGGCTGCGGCCAACTCCGGAGCAACAGGTGCGGGAGCGGGCGCTCAGCGGCTCAGGAGGGCGAGTTCCTGGTTCATCTCGGCGAGGAAGCGGACGACCACCGCCAGTTCGTCGGCGGTGAAGCGGTCGCACGCGGCTCCGGTGCTTCGGGCCAGCGGCCGGAAGTAGTCGCCGGCGACGCGTCTGGCCGCCGCCGCGTAGTGAAGGTGCACCACGCGTCTGTCATCGACCGCCCGGACGCGCTGGATATGGCCCGCCTTCTCCAGCCGGTCGATGCACGCGGTCACCGCGCCGGACGTGAGGCTGAGCCGCTCGCGCAGTCGGCCGGGTGTCATGGGCCCGTCGTCGGCGTCGGCGTCCAGGATCGCGATCAGAGCCAGTACGTCGGTGAGGTGCAGGCCCTGCGCCTGGGCGAACTTGTGGGCTATGCGGTTGAACTCCGCGTTCATTGTGCGCAGAAGCACAGCGAAGGACTGCAACCCCGTCGGGTCGTCTCCGGGAAGAGGTGACGAGGAGTTGTTGACGGGCATATACCCAGTATATGTTCTCTCAATCGTTGAGATACTTGATCAGTGACTCACTTTTCTGTTGCTTGAGGATGGCCATGGGAACATCACCGCGCCGGGCCCGGTGGCTCGTACCGCTCGTCCTGCTCCTCGTCTGGCTGGGCGTGGGCGGCACTCTCGGTCCGTACGCCGGGAAACTGGGTGAGGTGGCCACCAACGACCAGGCCGCGTTTCTGCCGCAGAGCGCCGAGTCGACGCGGGTACTCAAGGCGCGTGAGGCGTTCGACCAGTCCGGGACCCTGCCGGCCATCGTGGTCTGGACGGCGAACGGGAACCGGGTCAGCGAGGCCCAGCAGACCGCCGCCAGCCGCGCCGTCGGCGCACTCGCCGGAGAGCCCGGAGTGGTCGGCCGTCCCTCCCCCGCCCTCCTCTCCGACGACGGACAGGCGTTGCAGGCAGTCGTGCAGCTGAGGTCCGCCCTCGGAGAGGAACTGCCGGATGTCCTCGACGCGGTGCGTGAGGCGGTCCGGGGTGTACCGGGCGCCACGGCGCAGATCGCGGGCCCGGCGGCGAGTCAGGCCGATCTGTCGGACGCGTTCGCGGGCATCGACGGGCTGTTGCTGGGCGTGGCACTCGGCGCGGTGCTGCTGATTCTGCTGCTCGTCTACCGGAGCGTCCTGCTGCCGTTCCTGATCATCCTCGGGGCCGTGTTCGCGCTGGGACTGGCCTGCGCCGTCGTCTACGCGCTCGCGGACCGGGACTTGGTCAGGGTGGACGGTCAGGTGCAGGGAATTCTGTCCATCCTCGTGATCGGTGCCGCCACCGACTACGCGCTCCTGCTGGTCGCCCGGTTCCGCGAGGAGCTCACCGTGCGCGGGGACCGGGCCGCAGCCGCGGTGGTCGCGGTACGCCGCTCGTTCGGGGCGATCACGGCGAGCGCCGCCACCGTGGCGCTCGGGCTGCTGGCCCTGCTCGCCAGCGACCTCACGAACAACCGCGCCCTCGGCCCGGTCGGCGCCATCGGCATCGTGTGCGCCGTGCTCTCCGCACTCACCTTCCTGCCGGCCGTGCTGGCCCTGCTGGGCCGTACCGCCTACTGGCCTTCCCGGCCGCAGTCGTCGGATGCGTCGGATGCGTCAGATACATCGGACGCGTCCGGCGTATCGGCTGACCGGCACGGTGTGTGGGGGCGCGTCGCCGCCGTCGTGGACGCGCGACCGCGTCGGACCTGGGTGGTGACCGCACTCGTCCTGGCCGTCTTCGCGGCCTTCTCACCTTCCCTGTCCGCCAAGGGCGTCCCGCTCGACGAGATCTTCGTGGGCGACGCGTCCTCGGTCGCCGCCCAGGAGACGCTCGGTGAGCACTTCCCCGGCGGATCCGGCAACCCCGCGGTCATCATCGCCGACGCCGGTCGAACTGCTCAGGTGACAGCCGCGGCGAGGAGCACCGAGGGGGTGGCATCCGTCGTCACGGTCTCCGCCTCGGGACGGCCGGATGCCGGTGAGCCGCCGATCGTCGTCGACGGCCGTGTCCGGATCGACGCCACCCTGGAAGCCACGGCGGACAGCGACGCCGCCAAGGAGACCGTCGCGCGGCTGCGCGCGAACCTGCGCGCCGTGTCCGGGGCCGACGCGCTGGTCGGCGGGTACACGGCGCAGCAGTACGACACCCAGGAGACCGCGGCCCGCGACCGTACCGTCATCGTGCCGATCGTGCTCGGCATCATCCTCCTGATCCTGATGATGCTGCTGCGCTCGCTGCTGGTACCGCTGCTGCTGGTGACCACCGTCGCGCTCAACTTCCTGGCGACGCTCGGGGTCTCGGCGCTCGTCTTCGAGCACCTCCTCGGATTCAGCGGCACGGACGCGTCGGTGCCGCTGTACGGATTCGTGTTCCTGGTGGCACTCGGCGTCGACTACAACATCTTCCTGATGTCCCGGGTACGGGAGGAGGCGCTCGCCCATGGCACGCGGCGGGGCGTGCTGCGCGGGCTGACCACGACCGGCGGAGTGATCACCTCGGCCGGCGTGGTGCTCGCCGCGACATTCGCGGCCCTGATGGTGATCCCGCTCGCCTTCCTGGTCCAGATCGCGTTCATCGTGGCCTTCGGAGTCCTGCTCGACACTCTCGTCGTCCGCTCGTTGCTGGTGCCCGCCCTGGTGATCGACATCGGCCCGCGGGCGTGGTGGCCGGGGTCTTTGGCGCGGGACGCCACCAGCCACGGCACCGGGCCGAAGCCCCCGGCGTGACGGCGGGCCCGACCGGACGGTACGGACCCGTCGCCGGGCCGCGTCGCCGCGACGGGCACGGTCGTCCCGTTGCGGCCATGATCGGACGACGAGGCAACAGCGTCGGAGCAAGCGCGGGAGGCACGATCGTGAGCACGGACGAACAGCGGAACGCGCCGGACGCCGCGGAGGAACACGGTGGCCACGGGCCCGAGAAGCTGCGCTGCCTGGTCACGGGAGCGTCCGGTTACATCGGCGGACGTCTGGTGCCGGAGCTGCTGGAGGCGGGCCACCGGGTGCG
Source organism: Streptomyces sp. ADMS (assembly GCF_033441795.1). NCBI lineage: Bacteria > Bacillati > Actinomycetota > Actinomycetes > Kitasatosporales > Streptomycetaceae > Streptomyces > Streptomyces sp. ADMS. The sequence continues at coordinate 77,937 of NZ_JAVFVX010000006.1, forward strand.
GTGTCTGGCCCGTTCCCCGGACAAACTCCGTGACCACCCCTGGGCGGGCGACGTCGAGAGGGTTCGCGGGGACGTCACGGACGCCGAGTCGGTCGCTGTCGCCATGCGCGGCATCGACGTCGCGTACTACCTGGTGCACGCCCTCGGCTCCGGCTCGGGGTTCGAGGGCACCGACCGCCGCGCCGCGCACGTCTTCGCCGAGCAGGCGCGGGCCGCCGGCGTACGGCGGATCGTCTATCTCGGCGGACTCACCCCGCGGGGCGTACCCGAGGAATCCCTGTCCCCGCACCTGCGTTCCCGGGCCGAGGTGGGGCGGATCTTCCTCGACGCGCCGGTACCCGCCACCGTGCTGCGGGCAGCGGTCGTCATCGGCTCGGGATCGGCCTCCTTCGAGATGCTGCGGTACCTCACCGAGCGGCTGCCGGTGATGGTCACCCCGAGCTGGGTGCACACCCGCACCCAGCCCATCGGGGTACGGGACGTGCTGCGCTACCTCGTCGGCTCGGCGACCATGCCGGACGACGTCAACCGGGCGTTCGACATCGGCGGGCCGGACGTCCTGACCTACCGGGAGATGATGCGCCGTTACGCCGACGTCGCGGGACTGCACCGGCGGCTCATCGTGCCGGTTCCGGTCCTGACCCCGCGGCTGTCCAGTCACTGGGTCGGTCTCGTCACACCCGTACCCGCCTCCCTGGCCCGGCCGCTCACGGAGTCGCTGCGCCACGAGGTCGTCTGCCACGAGCGTGATATCGCCCGGTTCGTTCCCGACCTTCCGGGCCGGCCACTGCCTTTCGACGAGGCGCTGGTCCTGGCACTGCGGAGAGTACGGGAGGCCCAGGTCGCGACCCGCTGGTCGTCCGCCGCCCTGCCGGGGGCGCCCAGTGACCCCCTGCCGACCGACCCGGACTGGGCGGGCGGCAGCCTCTACCAGGACGAGCGGTGCCTGTCGGTCGACGCGTCCCGACAGGCCCTGTGGAAGGTGATCGAGGGCATCGGGGGCGACAACGGCTGGTACTCCTTCCCTCTGGCCTGGGCGGTCCGGGGCCGGCTGGACCGGTTCGTCGGGGGTGTCGGCCTGCGCCGCGGGCGCCGCGACGCCGAGCGCCTGCGGGTCGGCGACTCGCTCGACTTCTGGCGGGTCGAGGAGATCGAGCCCGGACGGCTGCTGCGGTTGCGGGCCGAGATGCGACTGCCCGGCCTCGCCTGGCTGGAGATGTACGTGGAGACAGAGGCCGACGGCCGCACCCGTTACCGTCAGCGCGCCCTGTTCCACCCACGCGGTCTGCTGGGCCACGTGTACTGGTGGTCCGTCTCACCCTTCCACGCGGTCGTCTTCGGCGGCATGGCCCGAAACATCACCAAGGCCGCCGCCAAGGACAGCGGCGGGCGCGCGACCGCGTCGCTCGTCGACCGCGTCCGACGCCATCAAGGCGAACGAGGATTCGGGCAGTAGGCGCCCCCGCAAGGGCGCGTCACCGCGTCGGGAGCGGCCGCTGCCGCGGTCCGCATGCGCTGTGCGGGCGGCGGGGGCCTGAGCCGGCCGTGTCCCTCGGCCGTCCGGAGCGCGTCGGGGACGAGGCCGACACGGTGGTGGCCGGCCGGCCGGCCGTCGCGGGGCGGGGCGGGGCGGGGCGGGGCGGGGCGGGGCGGGGCGGGGCGGGCGAACAACGTGACCTGCTCCCACGACGTGCTGGTCTCCGCGAGGAGCCGGCCGCGGCTGATGACGATCAGACGGTCCGCGACAGTTGGACATCTCGGTCATCGGCTGGCTGGAGACGAGTACGGCCCGGCCTCGACGGCCATCTGCGCAGCGGTTCACGCAGCACCGGATTCCCTTGGCGTCAACGCCGCCCAGCGGCTCGTCGAGCACGAGATCCGGTGGGTCGCCGAGCAGGGCCGCGGCCAGGCCGAGCCGCCGGCCCGTGCCAAGGGACACGTTCCGATCCGGCGCCGTGGCGCCCTCGGCGAGGGCGACGGTCGCCAGGACCCGTCGGCCCGTGGCTTCACCGAGCCTCGCCGTGAGAGCGGTGCCGGTGATCCCCCGTCATGTTCACTTGCCCCGCCCCCGCCCCACCCCAGGCGCCCCCACCGACTGCCGGACCACCAACTGCGTCCCCAGGATCACGTGGTCGCCCCCCGCAGCGCGCCGCTCCCCGTCCAGCGCCAGCCGAACCGCGGTGCGCCCCAGGTCCTCGTAAGGCACCCGGAGCGTAGTGAGCGACGTCGACAGATCCGCCGCGAAGGGCACGTCGTCGAACCCCATGACCGAGATGTCGCCGGGGACGTCCAGCCGCGACTCCCGTAGTGCCGCCAGTACCCCCGTGGCCACCATGTCGGTGCCCGCGAAGACCGCCGTGAAGTTGAGGCCCGCCTTCAACGCGTCCCGCATCCTGTCGTAGCCCGAGGCGCGGGTGTACGTACCCGGGACGTCGAGTTCCTCGGCGTACGGGACGCCGTGTGCGCGCAGCGCCTGGAGGTAGCCCGCCCGGCGTTGTTCCGCGGTGCTCATCGCCGGGGTGCCGCCCAGGAAGAGGATGCGGCGGTGGCCCGCCGTGAGCAGGTGGTCGCAGGCCTGGAAGGCGCCGCCCCGGTTGTCGTACTCCACCACCGTCACCGGCGGGTCGCCCGGCAGGGGCGGGCGGCCGCACAGGACCAGCCGGGAGCCCACGGCGTCCAGCGCTCTGGCGTATTCGGCCATGCGTTCGTGGTACGCGTCGTCCAGTACCGCGCCGCCGACCAGGATGACCGCCGCCGCGTGCTGTTCGCGCATCAGCTGGACGAGATCGTGCTCCCGGTCCTGGTCACCGTGGGTGGTGCAGACGAGGCTCAGTCGGCCCCGCGCCGCGGCCTCCTGTTCGACGCCGGCGGCCACATCGGCGAACGACGGGCCGATGATCTGGTCCATCACGAGGGCCACGGGGCCTGCGACCCCGCCGGACAGAGCCTTGGCGTGGACGTTCACCACATAGTGCAGCGACTTGACCGCCGCCATGACGCGGGCCCGGGTCGCGGCGGAGACGGGGTGGCTGCCGGCCAGTGCCCTGGAAACGGTTGCCACCGAGACGCCCGCCTTGGCCGCGACATCGCGGATCGTGCTGGGGCGGTCGCCGTCGGACCCGTTCCGTCTGCGCTTGCCCGAAGTGGCGCGAGGGCCCGTTTTCCGGGCTTCGGTTCCGTTCTCCGTCACGTTCCGACGTTACTGCATCGCCGGTACGCCGACCGGCGACTGTGCAGCAACTTCCCCCCTCTCGGTGAAAACGATTACACGCCGACGTTCAGTTCGACGTTCGGTCGACATTCAGACGAAGCCCCGTCGCCCGCCCCTACGCACTCCTCGCCAGATCGCTGCGCCGCACCCGCTGGGCAAGCGGCAGCCCCCCGTTGAGCAGTGCCAGTTCGTCCACCACCGTCCGCCCCAGACGCGCGAGTTCGTTGCCCAGCGACCCGGCGATGTGCGGGGTGAGGAAGACGTTGGGCAGGTCGTAGAGGGGGGAACCGGCGGGCAGGGGTTCCGGTTCCGTGACGTCCAGGACGGCGCCGAGACGGCCGGAGACGAGTTCCGCGGTGAGCGCGTCGTGGTCCACCAGGGCGCCCCGGGACGTGTTGATCAGTACGCCGCCGTCCGGGATCAGGGCCAGCCGTTCACGGTCGAGCATGCGGTACGTCTCCGGGATGTCCGGGGCGTGCAGGGTGACGATGTCGCTGGTGCGCAGCAGTTCCTCCAGGGAGAGGGAGGCCGCCCCCAGCGACCGCGCCTCGCCGGCGTCCACGTACGGGTCGTACAGCGTGGCCGTCAGGTCGAACGGGCGCAGCAGTTCCAGTACCCGGCGGCCCACCCGCGACGCCCCGATCACGCCGACCCGCCGGCCGTGGTTGCCGACCCGGGTGTAGTCGAGGGGGGCCGGATGGACCCGCTCGCGGCGGAGACGCTCGCGCAGCCCGAACGCGTCCTTGCCCGCGAGGAGGACGGCGGCCAGGGTGTACTCGGCGACCGGGAGAGCGTTGGCCCGCACCGCGCTGGAGACGGTGAGCCCGCGCTCCCAGCCGGCGTCGCCCAGGAGGCTGCGGACGCTGCCCGCGGCATGCAGGACGGTGTGCAGCCGGGGTGCGGCGGCCAGGACGTCGGCGTCGATGTGCGGGCAGCCCCAGCCGGAGATCAGCACCTCCGCCTCGGCCAGCGCGGCGGCGGCATCCGGGTCGGTGAAGTCCTGGACCACCAGCGCGGGATCGATCCGTGCCAGTTCCCGCAGCCGTTCCATGAGGGCGGGCGGGAAGAGTTCGGGCAGGTGCACCGGGTCCATCGCGAACAGGGCGACGGGCAGACGGGATGTGGGCGCGGAGGGCATGGGACTCCTGCTTCGGTGCGGTCTTCGGTAGGTCTTCGGTAGGTCTTCGGTAGGTCTTCGGTGCGGGAACGCGCGAGAGAGGTATGTAAACGTATTCCACGCTAGGACGGGCTCTCGGGGTCGGTCAATGCCCCTGTAGGAAGCGCGATCACGCGACCGTCACTTTCCTGAACTGATACGGAAGCAGAAATCCCAGGTCATCGGCGCCAGACCGTAACCCGGGAGCAAGATGCGCGAAACAGGAATCTCACGACCTCTTGCTTCTCGGGCCACACGCGGCCTACCGTCCAGCACGGCAAACGGTTACATCTCCCCGCCCACCGTGAAGCGGCCGCCCATCGCCCTCTCCCCTTCCTCGTGGCGACACCTCTCATGGCGATACCTGGTGATACCTAAGGAGCACGCTCATGTCCGTCAGATTCAGGCGCCCCGCCCTCGCCGGAGTCGTCTGCGCTCTCGCGCTCACCGTGTCCGCCTGCGGCGGGTCCGGCTCCGGCGACGACGCTTCGGGGTCCTCCGGTCCGGTCACCCTCGACTTCTGGGGGTGGGCGAACGGTCAGGAGGCGGTCGTCAAGGCGTTCAACGCCTCTCACAAGGACATACGGCTGAAGTACACGAAGGTGACCGACCAGCTGACGATGCAGAAACAGTTGAGCAACGCCGTCAAGGCCGAGAACGCTCCCTGTCTGCTGCAGAACACCGGTGAGTACGTGACGAGCTGGGTCGCGCAGGATGCGCTGGCCGACATCACGCAGTACGTCGAGTCGAGCAAGGACGAGTTCAACCCGGGCTCGTGGGCCGTCGGCCAGGTCCAGGGCAGGATCTACGGGGTGCCGACGGCGTCCGCGCCCGCGTTCACGATCTACCGCACCGACATCTTCCAGAAGTACGGGCTCAAGGCCCCGGCGACCTGGGACGACTTCATCGCGGCGGGCAGGGTCCTCAAGAAGCACGGCATCAAGATCACCAACTATGCCGGCGAGGACCCCAGCACCCTGGAGGTGCTCGCCATGCAGGCGGGCGCCCACTGGTACTCCATCGACGGCGACGCCTGGAAGGTGGATTTCCAGGATTCCGGGTCCCTCAGGGCCGCGAAGGTGATCCAGGACATCATCGACAACGACCTCAACTCGAAGCTGTCCTTCGCCGACTACGCGGCCGTGCAGCGCAACTTCGACAAGGGCGGTACCGCGACGCGGCAGATCTCCACCTGGCAGATGTCCGGCATGGTGCAGAACTTCACCGAGTCCTTCGGCAAGTGGGCGCTCGCGCCGTGGCCGACGTACAGGGGTGAGGCCGCCAAGACGCCGGCCGGGACCAACCAGAGCGGCAATCTGACGCTGGTGTCGAAGCAGTGCGAACACCCGGAGCAGGCCGCCGAGGCCGCGCTGTGGATGTCCACCGACACCGGTGCCGTCAAGACCATGGCGAGCCCGGAGACCGGCAGCGGTGTGATGCCGGCGCTGGCCGACAGCGACTCCTTCGTGCCCGAGGCGATCTCCGAGAAGCTGCTCGGCTCGAACTACCAGCCTGCCCAGCAGATCGTGAAGGACAGTCTGTCGACCGTGACCACCGACTGGACCTTCGGTCCCGACTGGACCGCGATGTTCTCCGAGCTGCAGAGCCAGTGGGGTCAGGTGGTCAGCAAGAAGCAGACGGTCACCGAACTCCTGGCCCACATGCAGGAGTGGACGGTCAAGGACCTGAAGTCCCGCGGTATCAACGTCAAGGGCTGAGGCACATCCCGATGATTCGCTCACTGCGCTGGAAGGGTGCCGCCTTCACGGTGCCCTTCCAGCTCGGCTTCGTCTTCCTCTATCTGCTGCCGATCGGGTACGCCGTCTACCAGTCGCTGTACCACTCGCAGTCCTCCGGACTGGGCCTGGGCGGCACCACCGACGAGTTCTCCGGCCTCGACAACTACCGACAGGGCCTGACGGACCCGAAGTTCATGGGTTCTGTGCTGCGGGTGGTGCTGTTCGCCTTCGTGCAGATCCCGGTCATGCTGCTGATCAGCCTGGTCCTCGCGCTGTTCCTGGACGCGCTCACGGCCAGGTCGGCCAGCCGGTTCCGGATCATGCTGCTGGTGCCGTACATGATCCCGGGTGTGGTCGCCGCGGTCGTCTGGATCAACCTCTACAGCCCCGACGTCGGCCCGCTCACCCCGCTCGGCGACCTGTTCGGCCTCGACTGGAACTTCTTCTCGCCGTCGATGCTGTGGCCGTCCATCGGCAACCTGCTGACCTGGCACGGCATCGGCTACAACATGGTGATCATCTACTCGGCGCTGCAGGGTGTGCCGCGTGAGCTGTTCGAGGCCGCGCGCCTGGACGGCGCGACCGAGTGGCGCATCGCGACGAGCATCAAGATCCCGTTCGTGCGGGGCGCGTTGGTGCTGACCGGCATGCTCTCGATCATCCAGATGCTGCAGATCTTCAACGAGCCGGCGCTGTTCCGGAACATCACCCCGCAGACGGTCGACGACAGCTTCACGCCCATCATGATCATCTACAACCAGGCGTTCAACGCAGGCAACTACCACTACGCCGCCGCCCTGTCGGTGCTGCTCGCCCTGATCCTGGGCGTCGCCTCCTTCCTCTTCTACCGGCTGACCTCGAAGGAGACCGACTGATGGCCACCACGACGACCACCGAGTCCCCGAAACGGTCCCAGTCGCCCGCCGCCCGCCGTCTGGGCCGCCCTGATCCCAGGGCCCGTTCGCGCGGCGGCCAGCGGTTCGTCCTGGTCGGCCTGGTGCTGGCCAGCGCGTACAGCCTGTTCCCGGTGTACTGGCTGATCATCGCCGCCACCAAGGACCGTACGGGGCTGTACCAGTCCAACGGTCTGTGGTTCTCCGGCTGGCATCTGTGGGACAACCTGCGTCAGGTGTTCACCTACAACGACGGCATCTTCCTGCGCTGGACGGCCAACTCGTTCCTGTACGCGGGTGTCGGCTCCCTCGGCGGCACGCTGATCGCCCTCGCCACCGGCTACGGCCTCGCCCGCTTCGACTTCCCCGGGCGCGGTGCGGTGTTCGCGGCCGTGGTGGGCTCGTTCCTCATCCCGATCGCGCTGCTCACCCTTCCGCTGTATCTGCTGTTCTCGGAGATCGGGCTGGTCGACACCCCGTGGGCGATGCTGATCCCCTGCCTGATCAACCCGTTCAGCGTGTACCTCGCCAAGGTGTACACCGAGGCGACGATCCCCTTCGAACTCCTGGAGGCGGCGCGCATCGACGGCGCCGGCGAACTGCGGATCTTCTTCAGCATCGTGCTGCGGATGATGACGACGGGCGGCGCGACCGTCTTCCTGCTGGCCTTCGTCAACACCTGGAACGCCTTCTTCCTGCCGCTGACCGTCCTGCGTGGCGAGGAGAACTGGACCCTCAACCTGGGCCTGTACAACTGGTCCGGCAAGCGCGCGGAGTCCGGCATCGACCTCACCAGCCTGGTGCTGACCGGCGCGTTGCTCTCCATCATCCCGATGGCGGTCATGATGGTCGCGATGCGCCGCTACTGGCGCACCGGCGTCACCATGGGTGCCCTCAAGTGACCTTGTCCCAAGGCACGTTGACCTGACATCCCGACGCTCGGGCGGGTGCTGGGGCGGCCATCTGCCGACGGCGCCGTCGTTCGCGTACGGGCCGTGCGCGGCGTGGTCTGCCCGGCGGTACGCGGTGAGGAGCGCCCGCTCCCGCTCCGTGGCCTGCTCCAGCAGCCGCGTCTCGATGTCGCGGACGGCTTCCCGCACGAGCCGCATCATCGCGGGATCGCCGTCGTCGCGCAGACAGGTCAGGTCGAGGACGGCCTCGATACGGCCGCTGAGGGGGTTGCGGATGGGCGCGCCCGCGCAGGCGAACGGTTGCAGACAGTCGGCGAAGTGCTCACGGCCGGCGACATGGACGGGCATGCGCCCGGCGAGGGCGGTGCCGACACCGTTCGTACCCGCGGCTCGCTCGGACACGTCGAATCCGGGGGCGAAGTTGACCCCGTCGAGGCGGGCGCGCAGCGTCCGGTCGCCGCCGTGGCGCTCGACCATACGGGCCTGCGCGTCGCAGAGGGCGACGGTCGTGTTCAGCTCGGCGAGCGATGCGGTGAGGCGCTTCAGCACTGGCTCGACAGCGTGCCGGAAGCGGTGGTCGAGCGCCAGGTCGGGGGCGTACGGGATCAGCAGCCGATCCGGTTCGACCCCTGCGTACCGGCACCGCTTCCAGGAATCCAGCACCGAGTCCCGGACGTCCGAGTCGACCCGCGCACCGGCCAGAAACCGCTCATGGGCGTCTACCAGCCCACCGATGGCGTCCCAGGCGACGGACAACGGGATCGCTTCCCTCAAGCGATTCCACCGCACCCCTCCACAGCCCCTTTGTGACATGGGTCACAGTGAGATCGATTCTCACGTCCGTGGCCGGAAATACACCCCCGTCGACTGTTGCCCGGTGACCGTGGCCACGCAGCGCAGGACTCGCAGGCCGTCGGCGTACTGGGACTGGGAGGGCGGGAGCACGTCGATGGTCCAGGCGGCGGGGTCGATCTTGAGCGCGGCGCCCTGTCTGGACTCGGCCAGGACCTCGGGGGAGCAGAGGTCGCGTACGTCGGGGTGGTTCGCCAGTTCCTTCTGGTTGTTGGTCATCCCGTCGGACGGCAGCGGGGCTATCGCGAAGGTCTCCCATGGGTGTTCCACCACGCAGTCGGCCTGGTTCACGCTGACGATGCCGGTGATGACAACCATGCCACCCCAGCATTCGGCGGTGGTGGTGCAGCGGCCGTCGATGCCTGCGACGTCGGCCGCCGGGCAGTTCTCGGTCGTCGTCGGTACGCCGAACCCGGCGCTCGTGGCCTTGGCCGCACCGCCCGCACCGGAGGCAGAGACGGAGGCGGAGGCGGAGGCGGAGGGTCCGGCGGAGGGCGCCCCGGAAGTCGAAGGCGGCAGGTACTGGTACGCCACCGTTCCGCCCGTACCGACGACGACCACGGCCACGGCCGCGACGGACACCCGCAGGCGCCCCTTCCTCCGGCGTGCGGACGCGGCGGACGGCGGGACGGTGGTGGTGGGCACGGCGACGGGCCCGCCGCTCGCCGGAGGCGACGCCGCAGCACCCCGGCCACCCCCCTCCCCCGGTCCCTCCTCCAGGTCCACGGCGGCCAGCGCATCCCTGAACGCCTCCGCGCTCGGCGGACGGTCGGCCGGGTCCGGGGCCATGGCGCGGCGCAGGACCTCGGTGAAGCGTGGATTCACTCCGGGGAGGTCCGGCAGGGGCCAGGTGTGCCGGACGATGACCTCCGCGATGCCGAGGCCGCCCTCCGCCGGGAAGTGCGGGGGCCTGCCGTGCACAAGGGCGTAGATCGTGGCGGCGAGGGAGTACACGTCCCCGGCGGGGGTGGGCTCGGCCAGCCGGAACGCCTCCGGCGGGGCGAACGCGGGCGTCAACGCCTCCCGGGTGACCGAGAGTTCCTGGCCGGGGCGGGACATCGCGGCCAGTCCGAAGTCGGCGAGGCCGACGTCTCCGTACCGGTCGATCATGATGTTGCCCGGCTTGATGTCCCGGTGCAGTACGCCGCCGGCGTGGGCCGCGGCCAGCGCGTCGGCGATGCGTACGCCGATGTCCCGCGCCTCTGCGGCCGGAATCGGCCCCTGCCGGTGGAGCCGGTCGCCGAGCGAACCACCGGGGCACAGCTCCAGGACCATGTACGGGCGGCCGTCGTCGAGCACCCCGGCGTCGTACACCGCCACCACGTGCGGGTGACCCGACAGCTGACCGGCCGCCGTGACCTCGCGGAGGAACCGCTGCCGGTCGCGGTCGGTGGCCAGTACGCGGCTGTCCATCTTGAGGGCGACCTCGCGGCCCACGGCCAGTTGACGTGCCCGGTACACGGTGGCGAACCCGCCCTGGCCGAGGACCTCGACGACCTCGTAACCGGGTACACCCGTACGTTGGAACCGCATGCTGCCGTACTCCCCCACCCCGAGGCCGACCGCCCCGATCCAGGTACCGGACCGGGGTGTTGAGAGCGCCGACAGTAGTGCACGGGAAAACCGCCGGGCGCTCCCGGCCGGGCCGGTGACATCCTGGCAGGGTGAGCAGACCGGAGATCGTCATCAGTGTCGCCCCTGAGCTGCGGGTCTTCGTCCCGTCCGAACGGCGTGCGGGGCCCACGACCGTGGTCACCGACGGGTCGTCATCGCTCGGGCACGTGGTGGAGTCGCTGGGCGTGCCGCTCACCGAGACGGGGCGACTGCTGGTCGACGGCCGGGAGGTGCCGGTGTCCCATGTGCCGGGCGCGGGCGAGACGGTGGAGGTCGGCGCCGTCGTCAGACCGCAGACGGTCCCCGGGGCACCTCTGCGCTTTCTCCTCGACGTGCATCTGGGCACGCTCGCCCGCCGGCTGCGGCTCCTGGGCGTCGACGCCGCGTACGAGAGCGAGGACATCGGCGACCCGGCGCTGGCCGCGTTGTCGGCGGCGGAGCAACGGGTGCTGTTGTCCCGGGACCGGGGCCTGCTGCGGCGCCGCGAGCTGTGGGCGGGCGCGTACGTCTACAGCGACCGTCCGGACGACCAACTCCGGGACGTACTGGACCGGTTCGCGCCCGAACTCGCCCCCTGGACCCGGTGCACCGCCTGCAACGGACGGCTGGAGCAGGCCGACAAGCGGACGGTCGGCGACCGGCTGGAGCACGGGACCCGGCGTACGTACGATGTCTTCGCGCAGTGCGTGGCCTGCGAGCGCCTGTACTGGCGGGGCGCGCACCACGCGCGGCTGGAGGCGATCGTCGAGGGGGCGCTGAGCGAGTTCGGCGGGGCGGCCGGCCTGTCGGCGGGATCGCGCCCTGGCTTCACCCGTCCAGGCGGCCACCCATGTGATCCGGCTCACGATTGAGGCGTCGACGGGTGGTGTCGGGGGGAGACTCTGTCAAAAAAGATTCAGGCATCACTTGTGTCGCCCGTCCGCCCTCACCCCTTCGGTTCCTGGACACCACCCCGTCACGCGGACTGGGAACGCTTCTGCCGTCCCGCTTGCTTCGCTCTTCATTTCCCCCCGTTCGCCCCGTTCCGCGTGGGCGCCACGCGGAAGGACGACGCGCGCTGTGTCCTCATTGCCGATAGTCCCCATAGCCCCGCCCGCTCCGACAGTCCCGCTCCTTCCCCAGGGCACCCTGGACTGTTCCTCACCCGCCTCCCGCTCCCGCCGGTTTCCCGGCGCCCGGCACGCTCGCCGGGTGCTGTGTCTGCTGCCGCTCCTGCTCATCGGGGTGTGGGCGGCCGACAACTGGCAGGTCCTGCACGAGGGAGCCCTACGACTCACCACCGCCGACCCCGGCTGGCTGGCGATCGGGGCCGCGTTCACGTTCCTGTGCTGGGTGTCCGCCGCCTTCGCCCGGCAGGGGGCGATCCCGGAGCGGCTGCCGCCCGGGCTGCTGCTGGCCTCGCAGTTCGCCGCCGGCGCCGCCAACAACGTCCTTCCGGCCGGACTCGGCGCCCACGCCGTCACTCTGCGCTTCCTCACCGGCCGTGGCATCCCGCTGGCCCGGGCCACCGCCTCCCTCGCCCTGTACTCGCTGGTCAAACCGGTCGCGAAGTTCCTGCTGATCCTTGCGCTACTGGCCACCTTCCCGACCTCCCTGGGCGCCACCGACCTCCTCCCCGACGAGGGAACGCTGCTGCCCGTCGCGGCGGGCGTGGCCGGCACGGTGGTCGTCGTGACGCTGGTTCTGGCCTTCGTACGGCCGCTGCGGCGCCCCCTGCTCGACGGCGTGCGCACCGCCCTGACCGACGCCCGCCGGCTGCACAACCGGCCTGCCCGGGTCGTCGCGCTCTGGGGCGGCGCCGCGGGGTTCTCGCTGTGCCAGGCGGCGGTGCTGGCCAGCGTCGGAGCCTCGCTCGGGCTGCCGATCGCCTGGCCGGACGTGCTCTTCGCCTACCTCGCCGCGAGCGCCGCTGTCGGCGCCGTACCCGCGCCGGCCGGGATCGGCCCGGTGGACGCGGCCCTGGTGTTCACCCTGGCCGCGATGGGCGCCCCGCTGTCGCTGGCCACCGCGACCGTCGTCGGCTTCCGCGTCCTGACGGTCTGGCTGCCGCTGCTGCCGGGCGCCCTCGTGCTGTCGCTGCTGGTGCGCTCCAAGGTGCTGTGACGCGCCCCGGTGCGTGACACCAGGGCGTCGTGACGCGCGTCGCGTCGCTCGGGTCTGCCTCGCGATGTCCGCGCCGGGCATACCCGCTGACCTGCTTCTCCGCTGGAGGTCCGGGGGCCCGCGGCGGAGCCACTGGTGTTACCGCCCCCGGAGGAACACGGTCAGTCCCGGCGGGCCACCAGACGGTACGCGTTGGAGACGCCCAGGCGGTGGGAGACCGGCCGGACGGCGAACCGGTCCAGCAGGGTACCCAGGATCAGGGCCGGGACGCCGGCCAGCAGCAGGGCTCCGCGCAGGGTGCGGCGCAGGGCGTTCGGAGGGTGCGGGAGCCACGGGAGGTTGTCGCGCGGAGCGGCGTTGTCGAGGGCCAGCCAGACGGCGGCGAGCAGGTCGACGGGGTCGTGCGGCTCGGCGTGCTGCTCCAGGACGACGGTGAAACCGAGGTCGGTGAGCCGTTGCCTGAGGTTGTCGACGGGGACGAAGTGCAGGTGCTGGGGCTGGAGCCAGGGCAGCCACCAGCGGCCGAGCAGCCGGGCGTAACGGCTGTCGGGGTCGGGGACCTCGATCACCAGGTGTCCGCCGGGGCGGATGGCCTGTCGCGCGGCCTTCAGTTCGAGCGGGGGCTCGGTGCTGTGCTCCAGGTAGTGGAACATGCTGACGACGTCGTAGCGGGCGGTCAGTTCGGGCGCCAGTTCGGTGAAGTTCCCCCGGTAGCCGTGCTCGACGCGCCCTGCCCGCTCGGCGAGTTCGGCGCCGTCGGTGAAGTCGAGCCCGTCGAAGGTGGTGCCGGTGTGGACGCTCCGGGCGGTCTCGCAGAAGTGGCCGTGGCCGGTGCCGACGTCGAGCCAGGTCTTCGGCGCGTCGTCGAAGGGGAGCAGGGCGCGGGCCCGCTGCTCGTACATTTTCGTGCGGCCCGCGAAGGTGTTGCCGAGTTGCTTCTCGCCGAGTCCGTCGTAGAAGTCGCGGTAGTAGAACTCCAGCCCGGCGGGGCTGAGCCGGGGGTTCTGGAAGGTGTGCCGGCAGTCCTGGCAGCGGTCGAGCACGAACCGTCCGGGCTTGTGCTGGAGCAGGTCGGTGGTCCGCAGCCGGGTCTCCAGCCGGGCCGAGCCGCACCAGGGGCAACTGGTACACGGGGGCTCGAAGAACCGGTCGAGCCCGAAGGCCAGGTCGGCCTGATAGGTGGGCCGGAGGGCGGTGACCTGCTCGGTACGGCTCGGAGCGGCCCGTACTTCCGGTTCGTGGGTCCCGTGCTCGTCGTCACTCATGCCGTCTCCTTGGCTGGCGTGCCGATGGCGAGTTGCTCAAGATGGGTGGCCGCCGCGGGGGCACCCCCGGCGGCGCGGAACGCGGTACGGATGCGGCCGGCCGCGAAGCGGTAGCCGGGCTCGTGCAGTACGGCGTCGACGGCGGCGCCCAGTTTCGGCGCGGTGACCCGCCCGAACCGCACCCGGATGCCCGCCCCGGCCTCCACGACCTGCCCGGCGACCACGGGCTGGTCGTCCCGGATGGGCGCGACGACGAGCGGCACCCCGTGCCAGAGCGCCTCGCACACGGTGTTGTGCCCGGCATGACAGACAACCGCGTCGACCCGTTGGAGGAGTGGGAGCTGGGGGACGGAGGGGACGATCAGTACGCCCTTGTCGTCGCCCCTGCCCTCGCCCTCCCCGGCACGGTCGAGTACGCCCGCCGGGTCGACGATCACCGTCTGCGTCCGGTCCGCCCGCTCACGTACCGCTGCCCGGCACTCCGTCAGAAAGCGTGCGCCGACGTCGGAGTTGGCGGTGCCGAGGGTGACGAGGACCGTGGCGCGGGCGGGGTCGAGCCAGTCCCAGGGGAAACCGGGCGGGGCCGGCCGGTCGGCGACGGACGGGCCGACATACCGGATCTGCTCGCCCGTCCGGGCTTCGGGGCCGACGAACTCCGGTGTGCTGAACGCGAGTACGAGGTGCGGCGAGAACCGTGGGTCGGCGCTGCCCGTCCTGTCACCGACACGGTTCCGGAGGCCCGCGAGCAACTCGTCCAGCCACTCCGCGACCTTGGGCATGCCGGACAGTACGTCGGTGAACTCGGCGGAGGTGGTCGCCGAGGTGGCCCACGGCAGACCCAACCGCTCCGCGACGAGGCCCCCGGCGAGGGCCTGTTGGTCGGCGACGACGACGTCCGGCCCGAACTCCCCTACGGCGGCGGCGACTCCGGGGGCCATCTCCTCCGCGAGCGGGGCGAGGAACCGCTCCCAGAGGAACTTCAGCGCCTCGGGCCCCCGCAGGTCCGGCGGCCGTACGCCGTCACCGGAGCCGGGGACCGGCCCGGCGCACGGGAAGACGGTGGCGCCGTCTCCGGCGAGCCGGCGCACCAGTCCCGGATCGGCGCACGCCCAGGCCGGCTCGTGCCCACGCGAGGCGAGTTCGGCGGCGACTCCGACAGCCGGGTTGATATGCCCGACGAGCGGCGGCACGACGAACAGGAACCGGCTCACCGCGCTGCCGCCCACGCCGGCTGAGCAGGGACGACGGCGCCGTGGATGAGCGACAGGATGTGCCCGCCCACGGTCCCCGACGCCTCGACGAGCACGGAGTGTTCGTGTCCCGGCACCACGACGGTCCGGCAGTCGGCCAGCACGGACTCCATCCAGGGCGCCAGTTCGGCGAGGTCGGAGTCCCCTCCGTACACACCAAGTACCGGGCAGCGTACGGAACCTATCTGCTCCTCGGTCAGTACGCGGCTGGCCGGGATGTCCTGGGCGAGGGTGGTCTCGCGGGCCAGCCGGGCCGCGCCCTTGGCGAGGCGGGCGGTGTTCTGGCCGCGGTTGGCGGTGATCCAGGCGATGGCGTCGGCCTCGTTGTGGGCGAGTTGGTGCATGACCCGGCCGAGGATGCCGTCGAGTTTGCCCGCCCAGGCAGCAGTTGCCGGTTCCGACTCGATGAGGGAGACGCTGGCGGCCCGTTCGGGGTGGCGGGCCGCGTATCCGAACGCGACCGTCCCGCCATAGGAGTTGCCGACGAGATGGACCGGCCCGGTCACCTCCAGACGGTCGAGGAGGGCCTCCAGGTCGTCGATGTTGTCGTCGAGGGTGTAGCCGGTGGCGGGGCGGGTGGAGCGGCCGTGGCCGCGCAGGTCGTACATGACGACGTCGATGCCGGAGGCGGCGAACGCCGGTGCCACGGTGAAGTAGTAGCTGGCCAGGCTGTCTGTGAGCAGGCCGTGCACGAGTACGGCGGTGGCGGTGACGGGCCGGTCGCCGCGCGGGCCGATGCGCTGGGCGTGCAGCCTGCGGCCGCCGCCGAGGTCGACGATCGCCATGGTCAGCCCGCCTCGGCCGCTTTGAGACTGGCGACGACATGCTCGACGAGCCGCCCGACGGTGAGTTCGATGATCTCGTCGAAGTCCATCCCGGCCAGGAACTCGGCGAAGTTGACCCGGCTGCCGTACTTCTCCTCCAACAGCCCGGCCAGGGTCACCAGGTCGATGCTCTCCAGCTCCAGATCGCGGTTGAAGGTGGTGTCCATACGGATCTCGACGTCGTCGAGGCCGTACTCGTCGAGGAGGGTCGCGAGCATGCCCGCGATGTCGGCGAGCACCGCCTCCTCACCAGCGGTTCCGCCCGTGTGCCCGTTGAGGCTACTCATCGCTCCAACTCTCCTTCTTCTGCTACGGCTTCTTCGACCGGGCCAATCGTCCAGGCCACGACGTACTCCCTGTCCGGCAATCCGGGGGGATTTCCGGTGGGCTCGCAGTGCACGGTGTAGGCGGGGGCGAGCCGTCCGGAGAGCAGCAGTCTGTCGACGGCCAGTACCTCCCGTACCGCGAAGTCCCTCGGCCGGCCGCCGAATCCGGTGCCCTCCGCCTTGGCGACCGCTTCCTTGGCGGCCCAGAAGCGGGTGAACCAGAGCGCCTCGGACTCGCCGGAGGCGGCGGACCGGGCACGCAGGAGGGCGAGTTCGCCCGGGCCGAGGGCGGTGGCCAGGGTCGAGGGGTCCCGCTCGACGACCTCCTCGATGTCGATACCAGGCCCTGTGCCGGGGGCGGAACCGGGCCGGTGCGGCCGTACGATCGCCACGCCCGCCTCGGCCCGGTGGGCGAGCGAGATGTCCAGCGGGGGCAGGGTCCGGCCGTGCAGCCCGGTGACGTACGGCCGCCCGGTCTCTTCGTTGTGCACCCGGATCTCCGCCGGGAACACGTCCCCCTCGCCCTCCCGGTCCCAGAGCCACCGCCGTACCGCGTCCTTGGCCGCGATCCGGCCGAGCAGCCACTGCCTGCGACCGCGGGGCGCGTGCCGCTCGTACTGCGAACGCTCCTCCCCGCCAAGGGAGTTACGCATGATCAGGTCGCGGGAGGCGAGGTCGGGCCAGCGTTCGTGGAGGAGCACCCAGCCGCCCGGGCGGGCCTCGGAGAGCGTGTTGCGCTCGGGGAAGCGTTCGACGGGCCTGGTCTGCGGGTCGTTGTCGAAACGCCGGTCCTGCCAGCCGGTGAGCACGGCCCAGACCCGGCCGTCGACGGTGAGTTGTACGTCGGCTTCGAGGAGGGTGTCGGTGAGCGAGGTGATCCGTACGAAGCAGTCGACGTCGGTGCCGGGTTCGGGGTGGGGCCCGTAGAACCGCATCTCCCGCATCCCGACCGGGAACACGACCGTCCGCTCGGTGCGCGTCGCCATGATCCAGTACCCGAGGATCTGCCCGACGTTGTCGAGGAGCGAGCCGGGCGCGGGCGGGGTCGTGATGACTCCCCGTACGTGCGCCTCGCCCATCGCGGTGAGCTCGGTGACCCCCTGGAACGCCGGGCCGTGGAACATCCAGCGCTCGGCGTAGAGCTGGGCGGCGGTGTGGTCGGGGGCACGTTCGGTGCTGGAGGCGACGGGCCAGGGGGCGGGGTGGGTTGCCGGGTGCGGGTGAGCGGGGGCGAGTTCGACGGTGGCCCGGGCCCGGGGGCCGAAGGAGACGGCACGGTGGGTGGGGGCCGCTGGGACGGGGGTGACGGATACGTCCACGTCGAGGGGTGGGGTGGCCGTGAGCCACTGCTCGAAACGGGCGTTGTGGACGGCTGCGGCGACAGCGCGGGTTCCTGGTCGCGTCTCCTCCGCCGCTCGCCGGGCCGCTTCCATCATGTGCTGCACGATCGTCGTCGCCGGGACCACCGGCCACCGGTCGGCCACGTCGGGCCAGCCGGGGCGCTGCGGGAAGAAGCAGTGGTCGAGGAGGTAGGGCATGGCGTCCGGGGACACATGGACCGTGGTGCGCCAGGGAGGCTGGGCGGCCTCGGTGGGCGGGAACGGTCGTCCGGCGGGGGTGGCGGACCTGAGGCGCGGGTTCGGCGACAGGGGCGCGGGCGTGGAGAGGCCCGGGGTGGAGTGGGGTGCGATGGCCGGGGTGGGGGGAGGCGGCGCGGACAGCCCGGGGGGCAGGGCGGAAACCGGCCGGAAGGCCCCCGTGAGCGCGGTACCTGCGGGGACTCCCAGACCTGCAACGCCGGCGGGCCCGGCGAGTCCGGCGACCCCGGAGGGCCCGGCGACCCCGGGGGGCCCGGCGACCCCGGGGGGCCCGGCAGGCCCGGCAGGCCCGGCGGACCCAGCAAATCCGGCAGGCCCGGCACCCCCGCCAAGCCCAGCGGAACCGGCGAGTCCGGCAGGCCCGGCACCCCCGGCACCTCCGGCAAGCCCAGCGGGCCCGGCGAGTCCGGCGAGTCCGGCGACCCCAGCAGGCCCGGCAGGCCCGGAGGGTCCGGCGACCCCGGCAGGCCCGGCACCCCCGCCAAGCCCAGCGGGTCCGGCGAGTCCGGCAGGCCCGGCGGAACCGGCACCCCCGGCAAGCCCAGCGGGTCCGGCGGAACCGGCAGGCCCGGCACCCCCGCCAAGCCCGGCGGAACCGGCAGGCCCGGCGGGTCCGGCGACCCGGGTGGGCCCGGCAATCCCAGGAAGCCCGTCCTGGCCCCAGGTGGAGCCGTCGGCGTAGGCCGCGGCGGAACCGGGACGGCGGTGGCCCGCGCCGATCAGCTCGGCTGCGGTGTCCGCCGTCTCCCGTAGCAGCGCGCCAAGTTCGGCGGCAGCCGGGAAGCGGCCCGCGAGCGCGTCCAGCGACGACGTCAGTTTGGCGGCGCCGACCGGCAGCCCGGCAGCAGCCGTCGGCTCCGAGGCACCCAACGCTCCGGCGGCACGCACTCGTTGTGTCGTCTCCAGGACCGGCACCGGGGGGATCGCCACGGGCGGGGCAACGGCCGTAGACCCGGCGTCGGCCCGCGGCTCGGCGGCGCCCGGCCCCGCGTCCGGAGCCAGAGCCGGATTGACGGCCGGAGGCCGCACAACGCCCGCCCCCGCACCGGGGGCCAGAGCCGGATTGGCGGCCGGAAGGCGTGCGGCGCCCAGTTCCGCCCGCAGTCGCTCAAGCGTCTGTTCGTCGAGGGAGACCAGGGCGCCGCCCAGGTCAAGGCGGACGGGCGGGCGGTCCCCCCGCACGGGGCTTCCGGTGCAGGCCGGTTCCGTGGGGCGGTCGGAGGGACCGGCGACACGGAGGGCGGAGCGACTCGCGGCGCGAGTGGCCAGGTGGCCGGCACTCGTCGCACCGCCGGTCGCACCGCCGGTCGCGGCGCGCGGCAGCGCCGGTGCCGTCGGCCGCCCCGTCACCCACAACGCCGTTGCCACGCGACGGAGTTGCGCCAGACCGTCACGGTGCGGGGAGTTGGCGGCGACGACCAGATGATCGCGACCCGACAGCGTGTCGCCGATGAGGGAGCCGAGCTGGCCGGTGCCGGCCTGGACGAAGGTCCGGTGTCCGGCCGTGTACATCGCCTCGATCAGCTGCCGGAAGCGCACCGGTTCCAGCAGATGACGTACGAACAGTTCACGCACCGCCGATTCGCCCGCCGGGAAGGGCGCCGCAGTCGTCCCCGACCAGACCGGAACCGTCGGCGGCCGGAGCCGGAAGCGGCTCGCGGCCTCCTCGATGGGGGCCAGATAGGGCGCCAGCATCGGTGTGTGGAAGCCCGACCGGAAGGGCAGCACCTGGCTGAGGACGCCCCGGGCACGGAACACCCGTACGAACTCCGCGACCGCCGTATCCGGGCCGCACACCATCGACTGGCCGGGCGCGTTGTCGTGCGAGAGCACGATTCCGGCGTCCGCCCAGCCCTCCTCGGCGAGTGCCGTGAGCACCCGTTCCGCGGGCGCGCCGAGCGCCCCGAACGCCAGCCCCGGCACGGTCACCGTGTCGGGGTCGAAGGCCGCCATGAAGGCGCCGACCTCGTCGCGGTCGTACAGCCCGGCCGCCGCCATCGCGGTCCACTCGCCGACACTGTGCCCGGCCACCGCGTCCGGGACAACGCCCGTGCGGCGCAGCGCCCGGTCGAGCAGCAGCCCGACTCCGACGACCCCGAACCCGTGCCTGCCCACGTCCCCGACCTCGGCCCGTTCACCAAGCGGCAGGACGCCGGCCAGACCGAAGTGGGCGGCGATGTCGTCGACGCGGGGGTCGAAGTCGCCTTCCAGGCCGGGGAAGACGAAGGCGAGACCTCCCAACTCTCCCTCCACGTGCGCCCGTAGCGGCTCCGGACGGAACCACACATCACTACGGCCGTGCCACGCCCGCCCCTTGGCGACCGTCCGGCGGGCCAGCGTCAGGCGCTTCGCGGTCGGGTCGACGATGCCGAGGCGGGTGGGCCCGGCCTGCGGATGCGTACGGGTGGCGTCGAGACCGGCGGCGAGTACGGCCGGGTCGTCCGCGTCCAGGAGGGCGGCGAGGCCCCCGGGGGTGTCGGCGGCGAGCAGCAGAACGCGCTCGGGCTCGACGACGGTCGCCGACGGCACAGGGGATGCCGTCTTCCTCGTACGCACCCCCGGTGCCTCCTCCAGCACCACGTGCGCGTTGATCCCGCCGAACCCGAACGCGTTGA
Source organism: Streptomyces sp. ADMS (assembly GCF_033441795.1). Classification (NCBI taxonomy): domain Bacteria; kingdom Bacillati; phylum Actinomycetota; class Actinomycetes; order Kitasatosporales; family Streptomycetaceae; genus Streptomyces; species Streptomyces sp. ADMS. Next base: position 98,294 of record NZ_JAVFVX010000006.1, read on the forward strand.
CCGCCGCCCGGCGCACCGGCTGCTCGGCCGTCGTCTCCCAGGGCGCCGCCTTGTCCAGCGGGCGGAAACGGGTGGCCGCGAGGGCCGGGTTGGGGTCGTCGCAATGGAGGGTGGGCAGGAGCATGCCGTGGTGGACGGCGAGGGCGGCCTTGACCAGGCCCGCCACTCCGGCGGCCGGCATCGTGTGGCCGATCATCGACTTCACGGAGCCGATCACCGCCGTACCGCTGCCGTCGGTCTCCGCGCGCCCGAACACCTCGGCCAGGGTGGCCAGTTCGGCCGCGTCACCGGCGGGTGTCGCCGTGCCATGGGCCTCCAGGAGGCCGAGCGAACCAGGCTGGGCGGGGTCGATCCCGGCGGCCCGCCAGGCCTGGCGTACGGCGTGGGCCTGGCCGCCGGGATCGGGGTTGACGAGCCCGGCGGCGCGGCCGTCGCTGGCCACACCGGTGCCCCGGATGACGGCGTAGATCCGGTCACCGTCGCGCTCGGCGTCCGCGAGCCGCTTGAGGACCACCACGCCGGTGCCCTCACCGATCAGGATGCCGTCGGCGCCCCGGTGGAAGGGGCGGATGCGCTGGCTGGGCGAGAGGGCTCGGAGCTGCGAGAAGACACTCCACAGGGTGATGTCGTGGCAGTGGTGGACCCCGCCGGCCAGCATCAGGTCGCAGCGTCCGGAGGCCAGTTCACCCACCGCCTGGTCCACGGCCACCAGTGAGGAGGCGCAGGCCGCGTCCACGGTGTACGCGGGGCCGCGCAGGTCGAGCCGGTTGGCGACCCGGGAGGCGGCGAGGTTGGGCACGAGCCCGATCGCCGACTCGGGGCTGTCGGGACCGAGGCGGTCCGTGAACGCCGTACGGATGCGGTCGAGTTGGGCGGGGGCCAGGTCCGGCAGCAACTCCCCCAGGGTCCGGACGAGTTGACCGGCGGTACGGACCCGCTGGTCGAGCCTGACGAGGCCGGGGGTGAGGTAGCCCCCTCGGCCCAGGACCACACCGATCCGGTGCCGGTCCGGAAGGTGGTCGTCGCCGCCCGCGTCGGCGAGGGCGGCTGCGGCCACGTTGAGCGCGATGAGCTGGTCGGGCTCGGTGCCGGAGACGGAGTTCGGCATGATCCCGAACCGGGTGACCTCCACCTCCGCCAGCCCGTCCACGAACCCACCGCGCCGGCAGTACACCTGGTCGGCGACGGCACGGCCACCGGCGGAGTCCGGCCGGTAGTAGGCGTCCGCGTCCCAACGCCCGTCCGGTACGTCGGTGATGGCGTCCGTGCCGGCGAGCAGGTTCCGCCAGTAGGTGTCGAGGTCGGCGGCGCCGGGCAGCAGCACCGACATGCCCACGATGGCCACGGGCGTCGATGTATTGTCCGCCGACCGTATATGACGATCCGTCATGTCGGTTACCAGCCCGACGAGGTGTAGACGACGCCGCCTGCCGACGCCTCGCCCCAGGCCAGTTCACGGAGCAGCGCGGCCGTGCCCTCCTCGGGGTCGATGAGCCTGACCCCGCGCCGGGCGTACTCGCGCCCGAGTTCGGGGGTCACCATGCCGGTGTGGCCACCGGTGGGCGCCCACGGCCCCCAGTGCACGGTCAGGGCCCGCTGCCCGGTACGGGCCGCCCAGGCGGCGCCGAGGGCCTGGAGGGCGTCGTTGGCGGCGGCGTAGTCGACCTGGCCCCGGTTGCCGAGGACGGCGGAGATACTGCCGAACAGAACGGCGAAGGCGGGGCTGTTGGGGAGCTGCTCCAGCGCCGTGAGCAGGGTTTCGGCGCCACTGGTCTTCGTCCCGTACACGCGCTGGAACGACTCGGCGGTCTTCTCGGCGATGAGCCGGTCCTCGATCACCCCGGCCGCGTAGACGACACCGTCGAGCCGGCCGTGTTCGGCGTGGATCTCCTTGACGGCCTGGAGCGCCGCGTCCTGCTCCCGGAAGTCGACGGAGTGGTAGCGGGCCGGGCTGCCGAGGGCCTTGAGTTCGTCGAGGGTGGCGGTGATCTCCCGCTGGGCGAGCAGGAGTTCGGCCTCGCGGTTGATCTGCGCCGGAGTCCGTCCGCCCCGGGCGGCGAGGGCGGCGCGCAGTTCGGCCGACGTGCGGGCCGCCGCCGTGACCGCGTCCTCCGGGCCCTCCGGTGCGGGTGTCCGGCCGAGCAGTTCGATCCGGCAGCGGGAGGCGGACGCCAGCGCGGCGGCGAACTTCGCGGTGATGCCCCGCGCTCCGCCGACCAGCAGCACCACGCTGTCGCGGTCCAGTCCGAGGGCGGCGGCCTCGGCGGCACCGTCCCCGGCGGGTCCGGCGCCGGTGGTGCCGAGCGTGCCCAGCGGGGTCTCGACCAGCTCAAGTCCATGGCGTCCGGAGGATGTTCGCAGGACGACCGGGGTCCGGTCGGAGGCGAGCAACTCGGCCAGCAGGGCGTCGGCGACAGCGGCCGGGGCCGCCGTGTCACCGCCGTCGAGGTCGATGATCCGCGCGTCCGTCTCCGGGTACTCCCGGGCGACCGTGCGGAAGAGCCCGTGCAGCCCGGCCGACCTCAGCCCGGTCCCGTCCAAAATGCCTTCCGCGGCCGCCCGTACGGCGAACAGCCAGCGCGGGGCGAGCCCCAGGGCCGTCTTGAGCACGGGGAACGCGTCGGGCAGCACCGGCGGCCTGGACGAGGCCAGCGGATCGAGGAACAGCACCCCGTCGACCGGTCCGTCCGCCCCGGTCAGCAGGTGATCGGGGCCGAGGACCAGCGCGTCGGCCCCATGTCCGGCGAGCCGCGCCACGACCTCACGGGCCACGGCACCTCCGTCGTCGTCGCCGAGGAGCGCGAACCGCTTTCCGGCCAGTACGGCGGCGGGGTCGACAGCCCCTGCGTCGGTCTCGCTCCCGGACCCGTCCTGCTGCTCCAGCAGCACCGGCCGCAACCGGAACCGCTTCGGCGCCTCACCGGTGACCTCCCGGGACACGTCGGCCGCCTCCGGTCGGAGAGGCTGCGGTGGGGCCAACGGCTCCTCGGCTTCGGCCGGCCCGGCGAGCCGCGCCGCCAGCCATCCGGTGACCGAGGCCGCCGTACGGGCCTTGGCCAGCTCCTCCAGCTCGGCGTCGTCCAGCGAGCTGATGTCCGCGCCACCGCCCCCGACCCCCAGCCGCTGCGCCAGCTCACCGGCGATCTCGGCCCGCTTGATGGAGTCGATACTGAGATCGGCCTCCAGATCGAGATCCGGCTCGATCATGTCCACGGGATACCCCGTGCGCTCACTGATGATCTCCAGCACCACCGCCAGCACATCCGCCTCCGTGAACCCCACGGCGGCAGGGGGGGCGGGCACGGCGTAGAGCGCGGGCGGATACGAGGGCGCGGGTGCCGGCATCGCCCGCTGTACCTGGGCCATCGGCACGGGCTCCGCCGCCGTCGGCCCGGGTGTCCACTGCCCCGGCGCCGCTCCGAAGTACGTGAGGAGTACGTCCCGTTGGGCGGCGACCATCTCCCGGCTGGTGCGCAGGAACTCGGAGATCAGCGCGTCCCCGCCACCGGCCCCCTGGACACCGTCCTGGTGATTCGCGGTCACTGTCGTCTCCACTACGCGTCTGGCCGGTGCGAGGGCGCCGGGGAGGAGTTCGCCCGCTGCGGTCCGGACCAGGTGGCCGTCCACCGTCCAGCCGGGCCGCTTGGGCGCCTTGGTCCGGGTCGCGTCGACGGCGTCGCGCCCGTGGAACAGCCATCCGGTGCGCACCGGCAGCCCCGCGACGGCCAGCTGGGCCAGCGCGTCCAGCCAGCCGCGCAGTCCGCTGTCGGGACGCGGCTCGCAGGCGACGGTGCGGTGCGGGCGGTCGCCGAGGATCTGGCCGACCAGCCGGGTCAGTACGGAACCGGGCCCGGCCTCGACGAAGAGCCGGGCGCCCGCCTCGTACATGGCCTCGATCTGGGCGACGAACCCGACCGGGGCGCCGATCTGGGCGGCGAGTTCGGCACGCACAGCGTCGGCGCCGGTGCCGTACGGGGCGGCCGTACGGTTCGACCACACCGTGAACTCGGGTTCGTGCACCGGCTGTTGGGCCAGCGCCGCCGCGAACCTTTGCCCGGCCCCGGCGACCAGCGGGCTGTGGAAGGCGCAGGCGACGGGGATGCGCTTCGCGCCGAGCCCGGCGGCGCGCAGCAGCCGTACGGCCTCCTCGACCGCTTCCGTCGGTCCCGAAATCACCGTCTGCCGGGGAGAGTTGTGGTTGGCGACGACGACCGAGGCGGGTGCGTCGGCGGTCCGCAGGGCGGCGAGGACGTCGTCGGCGCCCGCCGACACCGCCGCCATGGTGCCCGGGTCGTCACCGCTTGCCTCGGCTGCGGCCGAGAGGATCGCGGTCGCGCGCTCCGCGCTGAGCGTGAGGAGGGTCTCCGGGTCGAGGACGCCGGCCGCGCTGAGGGCGACGAGTTCGCCGTAGCTGTGCCCCGCGGCCATATCCGGGCGCACGCCCGCCGTGGTGAGGAGGGCGTGCGCGGCGAGGCCGGCGATACCGAGGGCAGGCTGGGCGACGCGGGTGTCGGTGAGGGCTGTGTGCTGGTGGTCGCGGGTGGTGTCGTCGAAGGCGGTGGGCGGGTAGAGGAGGTCGGCGTGGTCACGGCCGAGTTCCAGGTAGTACTGGAGTTCGGGCAGGGCGACGAACACCTCGGCGAGCATCCCGGTCCGCTGGCTGCCTTGTCCGGGGAAGAGGAAGGCGACCCGGCCCGGGGCCTCCTGCGGGTCCTGTGCGAGGTGGACGCCGGCGCGCGGGTCGTGCTCCCCCGCGAGCGCCCGTCGCAACTGGCCGACCAGCCCGGCGCTGTCCGTCGCCACGACCGCCACCTGCACGGGCTCGTGCCGGGCGTCGGAGCGGCGCGAGGCGGCGAGTGCGAGATCGCGCAGCCGCCAGGAGGACTGCCCGTCCTCCGCCGCTTTCAGCACGTCCTCGACGGCCCGCCGGGCTCCCGCCGGATCGGCCGCCCGGAAGGTGAACAGCTCGGCCGGCCAGGCGTCCAGCGCGTGCACGGGCGGGGCGGAGTCGGCGTGGGCCTCCAGGACCACATGGAAGTTGGTGCCGCCGAAGCCGAACGCGCTGACCCCAGCGACGCGTTCGCGCGCCGGAGCCGCCCAGGGCCGCGCCCGGCGGTGGAACACGAACGGGCTGCTGCCCTCCTCCCAGGCGGAGTTGGGCCTGTCGATGTGCAGGGTGGGCGGTTTGACGCCGGTGTGCAGGGCGAGCACGGTCTTGATGAGGCCGGCCAGTCCGGCCGCGCACTTGGTGTGCCCGATCTGCGACTTGACCGAACCGAGGGCGACGGCGCCCGACTTGGCTCCGGCCTTACTGAACACTTCGCTGAGGATGGTGAGTTCGGTACGGTCGCCGACCACGGTCCCGGTGCCGTGCGCCTCCACGAGCCCGACCTCGGCGGGCGACACCCCGGCGTTGCGGTACGCCCGTTGCAGCGCGGCCCGCTGCCCCTCGGGCCGGGGAGCCGTCAGTCCGAGCGAGCGCCCGTCGCTGGAACTGCCGACTCCCTTGATGACCCCGTAGATCCGGTCGCCGTCGCGCTCCGCGTCCGCCAGCCGCTTCAGCACGACACACGCGACGCCCTCCCCCAGCGCGATCCCGTCCGCCGAACCGTCGAAGGCGCGCGAGCGCCCGGTCGGGGACAGCGCGTGCACGGAGGAGAAGAGCACGTAGTCGTTGATGCCGTTGTGCAGATCGGCGCCGCCGCACAGCACGACGTCACTGGTCCCGCCCACCAGCTCCTTGCAGGCCACGTCGACGGCGGCCAGGGACGAGGCACAGGCGGCGTCGACCGTGAAGTTGGTGCCGCCGAGGTCGAGCCGGTTGGCGATGCGGCCGGAGATGACGTTGGCGAGCATGCCGGGGAAGGAGTCCTCGGTGAGCCTGGGCAGCTGGTCCGCGAGTCCGTCCGGCACCCTGCCGTAGTACGAGGGCAGTACGGCCCTGAGCGTGCCCGCGTTGGACAGGTCGCTGCCCGCCTCCGCGCCGAACACCACCGAGGTGCGCGAGCGGTCGAACTCCCGCCCCCGCTCTCCGTATCCGGCGTGCGTCAGGGCCCGCCGGGCGGCTTCCAGCGCCAGCAGCTGGACGGGCTCGATGCTGCCGAGCGAGGTGGGCGGAATGCCGTACGACAGCGGGTCGAAGGGGATGCGGGGCAGGAAGCCGCCCCACTTGGACGGGGTGACGCCACCGTCCCCGTCCTCTGCCGAATAGTGCACGGCCGGGTCCCAGCGGTCGGCCGGCACCTCCCCCACCGCGTCGTGACCGCCGAGGACGTTCGCCCAGAAGGCGGCGAGGTCGGGTGCGTCCGGGAACATGCAGGCCATGCCCACGACGGCGACATCGAGAGGCGCGGGAGCCCCGGTGTCCTCCTCCGCCGCCCGCACCCCGAGCCGTTCGCGCAGTTCCGCCGCCCGGCCGGTGAGGAAGTCGGCGGCGCCGTCGGCCACGGAGTGGTGCAGCGCGTCGATGGTCGTGGTGGCCGAGCGCAGCACGGCCACTTCCCCGGCCATGAACATGCCCTCGGAGAGCTGCCGTTGCTCGTCCACGGCAGCCAGCTCACCGTCGGCGTCCCTCTCGATGCCCTTGCTGGCGATACGCAGCCGCCCGACGTTGAGCCGTTCCAGCCGCTCCCAGATCTGCCGCTCGGGTACCCCGCTCGCCCGCAACTCCGCCTCGAACGCGCGGTAGTTGTCGCTGAACGGGCTGGGCACGCACCGGGTGGCATGACCGGGTGCCGTCTCCAGCAGCGCGGTACTGGTCGCGTCGACGACCTGCCGCTGGAAGAGCGGCTGGACCGCTCCGCAGGCCACGGCCTCCTCGGTGAACAGATAGGCGGTGCCCATGAGCACGCCGACGGACGCACCGCGCGAGGTCAGCGGAGCGGCGAGGGCGGCGACCATCGCGGCCGACCGTTCGTCGTGGACACCGCCTGCGAAGAACACCTCGATCCGCTCGGCATCCCCCTCCCCGGCGCCGTCCAAGTAGTCGTCGAGGACTGCGAGTTGAGCCTCCCAGAGCGGAAAACTGCCGCGCGGCCCGACGTGCCCGCCACACTCGGACCCCTCGAACACGAACCGGCGTGCCCCGGCTTCCAGGAACTGCTTCAGCAGCCCCGGCGAGGGCACGTGCAGAAAGGTGCTGATCCCGGCCCGTTCCAGCGCCTCGGCCTGAGCGGGCCGGCCGCCCGCGATGACAGCGTGCGTGGGCCGCAGCTCCCGTACGGCTTCGAGCTGGGCGTTTCGCAGCTCCTCGGGCGCGAACCCGAGCACGCCGACACCCCAGGGCCGGTCGCCTCCAACGGCTTCCCGGGTCTGGGCCAGCATGGTCCGGGTCTGCTCGCCACTGGCGAGGGCCAGCGCGACGAACGGCAGCGCGCCGCCCCCGGCGACGGCCGCGGCGAACCGCGCCTGGTCACTGACGCGGGTCATCGGCCCCTGGGCGACGGGGAGTTGGGTGCCGAGGGATCGGCTCATCGGGGAACCGGAGCGCAACGCGCGTACGGGCTCGTCGCCCCGTACGGCATCCCGCACCGCTTCGGTGAGGGCACGGACCGTGCGTCCGGTGTCGCCCCAGCGGTCGGCGAAGCGGGCGGCGAGGAAGCCGTCCTGACCGACGGGCAGGAGTTGGGTGCGCGGGTCCTGGGCGCCGAGCAGCGCCGCGAGTGCCGCCGGGTCGCCCGCCGGGACGGGCGGGGCATCGGGGCCGCGCCGGTGCAGTACGCGGTGACCGGCCACGACGACGGTCTCCGAGCCGTCCATCGAGCGGAGCGCCGCTGCCGTCGCCTCGGGCAGCGAGGACTCGGCGAGCAGCGCGAGTTGGCTGTCGAGCACGACGCCCGCCGCTCCCCCGGCGACGGCGGCAGCCGCCGTACGGGGGCCGATGCCGCCGCGGGCCCAGACAGGGAGGTCGATGCCGGGGTCGGCGAGGAGCCGTTGCAGCAGGACGAAGGTGCTGAGCCCGCCGATCCGGCCGCCGCCGTCGCTGCCCCGGGCGATCAGCCCGTGCGCACCGGCGCCGACGGCCGCGAGGGCTTCGTCCAGGTCGGTGACCTCGACGAGGACGCGGTGCCGGGCGGCCACCTCGGCGACCGGCGGGAACGCGTCGGAGACATCGGGGGCGAGGACCACGGTGTCGGGGCCGCCGTCGCCGGCGAGGTCGGCCGGAACGAGTCGGCAGTGGGGGCCGATCCGTACGCCGTAGCGGAAGCCGGGGGCGGCGAGGCGGCGTATTCGCGCCAGCGCGTCTCTGGCGCTGCGGTCGCCGAGGCCCAGGTCGAGTACTCCCAGGCCACCGGCCCGGCTGACAGCGGCGGCGAGCCGGGCGTCGGGCTCTCCGAAAGGAGTGACCCCAATGATCATGTCAACAGCGCGCACGACAGACGTCATGATTCTCCGAAATATTCGGTGAAATTGCACGGTGGGGGGGGGTTGAGTGGCGCGGAAGGCCTTCACCTCACTGGGAAACCACCGGGAAGCTAGCGCCGTCATTACTCACGAGTCAACATGGCGTGGAACATTCCGCGTGCGGCCGATTCCATTCGGCCAGTACCGGTCGGGCACCCAAGTCCCGAAAAACCGTCCAATTCCAATCAGTTGCGACGTCACCGCAGACCCGATGACACGCTTCCTGACGTCAGGAAGTCGTCAGACACCCGGTGGAATTCACTTCCGCATCACGCCTCGGAAACACGACCAGCAGACGAAGGAAACCTTGTAAATTCCACGTCCCCTTCTTGAAACAAGAGGCACGACACGACAGAACGGGCCAATCTCCCGGCGAAAGCGGGGAGATCGGCCCGTTACGAGGGCTGGGGGCCCGTCAGGCCCTGGCCTCGGACACCTCGGGAGCGGCGGCCTCCGAGGCCGCTTCGGCGACCGGGGCGGTCTCCGCCGGCCCGGCCGCCGACCGCGCGGGGAGCCTGGAGGGCCTGTCCAAGGTGATGGTCGACTGGACGGCCGAGGAGGTCGCGGACTTCGCCGTCCACCTGAGCCGCCTCAATCGTGACGTGGAACGGCTGGACGGGCGGCCGTGGCCGCGCGACTGAGCGGCGTCGCCCACAAGCAAGCAGTGAACGCCCGTTCACGCTTGAAGCGTGAACGACTTCCGGCATGAACTGCCCCTGACATGGGCAGAGTCGCGGTGCGCCGACCGTCCCGCGCCGCACTCCGGGAGGCAGCCCCACCATGTGCTCCGAGCCGGACGCCCCCCAGCACCCCACCGCCCCCCGCCGGGTCGTCGTCACCGGCCTCGGCGCCGTCACCCCGCTCGGCGTCGGAGTCCCCGAACTCTGGCGAGGCCTCCTCGAAGGCCGGTGCGGGATAAGGGAGTTGACCGGCGAGGAGTTCACCGGCCTGCCGGTGCGCACAGCGGCCACGGTCCCCGTGGACCCGGCCGGCCTGCTTCCCCGTCCCCAGGCCCGCCGGATGAACCGGGCCGCGCAGTTCGGCGTACTGGCGGCACTGGAGGCATGGCGGGACGCGGGCTTCGACGGTTCGGGGACGGAGGCGAGCGGCCTGTCGCCCGACCGGGTGGGGGTGTCGGTGGGCACGATCCTGGGCGACGCGTCGGTCCTCGTCGGCGGCGACCGCAGACTGCGCGAGAGGGGCGCCCGGGCGGTGTCGCCGCTCACCACCCCCATGACGGTGCCGTCCCAGGCGGCGTCCCAGATCTCCCTGGCCCTGCGCATCACGGGCGAGGCCCGCACGGTGACCAGCGCCTGCGCGTCGGGCACGGAGGCGATCGGCCAGGCGATCGACCGCATACGGTACGGCCATGTCGACGTCGCCCTGGCTGGAGGCGCCGAGGCTGTCGTCACCCCGGCGATCATGGCGTCGTTCGCCGCGATGCGCGCCCTGTCGACACATCCCGCCGGGGAGTTGCCGTCCCGCCCCTTCGCCAGGGACCGGGACGGTTTCGTCAACGGCGAGGGCGCCGGTTTCCTGCTCCTGGAGTCCGAGGAGCACGCACGGACGAGGGGCGCCCGCGTCTACTGCGAGGCTGCCGGCTGGGGCCTGTCGGCCGACGCCCACCACATCGCGGCGCCGGATCCGTCGGGCACCGGAGTGGCGCTGGCCCTCCACCGCGCGCTGCGGGACGCCGGTGGCCGCCCGGCCGACGTGGTCCACGTCAACGCCCACGCCACGGCCACGGTCGACGGCGACCTGGCGGAGGCGAACGCGCTGCGGGCGGTACTGGGCGCCACCCCGGTCCCCGTCACGGCCCTGAAGGGCCACCTCGGCCACCTTCAGGGTGCCGCGGGCGGGGTGGAGGCGGTGGCCACGGCCCTGACCCTGCACCACGGCACGATCCCGCCGACGATCGGCTGCGCGCAGACAGACCACGACGAGGCGATCGGCCTGGACGTGGTGAGGGGCGGCCCGCGCCCGTTGCCCGGCCATGGCGATCTGGCCCTCAGCAACTCGTTCGGGTTCGGCGGGCACAACGCGGTACTGGCGTTGCGGCGCGCGGGGCAGGGGCCCTGAAACCCTGTGGCCAGAATCCCGCCTGCCTCGCGGCGTCCGGCACGTACGCTCGAACAACCTCTCGCGGGGGACTCTCATGACGCCGCGAGACCCGCCCGTCGGGCGGACGACGGGAATCCCGCGACGGGGCCCGGCACGGAGAAAGGTCAGGCCGAACGCTTGCGGGCGGCGGTCTTCTTGGCCGCGGTGGTGGTCTTGGCCGTGCTCTTCTTGGCGGCGCCGGCCGACTTCTTGGCGGCGGCGGTCTTCTTGGCGGCAGTCTTCTTCGCCGTGGAGGTCGACTTCTTCCCGACCTCACCCTTGGGTGTGCTCTTGGACGCCGTCTTGGACGCGGCCCGGGAGGTCTCCCTGGGGGCCGCCTTCGAAGCCGAAGCGGTACGACGCCCCCGCATGGGCTTGACCTCCCCCTCCCCGGCGACTCCCCCGGCTCCCCCGGACTGCGAGACCTCCTCGCCCCGCGACTCCTTGGCCTCCCGGACGCTCTTCTCCAGGGCGGCCATCAGATCGAGCACCTTGCCGCCACCGCTCGGAGCCGGGGCGTGCGGTGCCTCCTCGCCGGAGGCCTTCGCGGCGATGAGTTCCTCGACGGCTTCCCGGTAGTCGTCGTGGAGGTCGGCGAGGTCGACCTCGCCGAGGGTGTCCATGAGGGCGTCGGCGAGATCGAGTTCCTGGTCCCGCACGGTGACGCCCGCATCCGGCGCGACACCGTCCGTTGCCCGGATCTCGTCGGGCCAGAGCAGCCCGTGCATGGCGATGACGTCATCGACGACGCGCAGCATGCCGAGCCGCTCCCGCCCCCGGAGCGCGAACTTGGCGATGGCGACCTTCTTGCTGCGCTTCAGCGCCTCGCGCAGCAGGGTGTAGGGCTTGGCGGCCGGGACGCCGTTCGCGGAAAGGTAGTAGGCCGTGTCCATCTGCAGCGGATCGATACGGTCGCCGGGCACGAAGGCGACGATCTCGATCGTCTTGGCGGTGGGCAGGGGCAGCGACCCCAGATCCTCGTCCGTGATCGGGATCATCGCCCCGTCGGCGCCCTCGTAGGCCTTGCCGATCTCGTCCCCCCGGACCTCTCGGTCCTCCAGTTCGCACACCTTGCGATACCGGATGCGCCCGCCGTCCTCGACGTGGATCTGCCGGAAGGAGATCGAGTGGCTCTCGGTGGCGTTCACGAGCTTGATCGGGATGCTGACCAGCCCGAAGGAGATGGCGCCGTTCCATATGGATCTCACGAGGGGAACCTTCCTCCGGAGTCGCTTTGCCCCATTTTCATGGGATTCTCATCGTATGACGCCGATCACGGAGGTGGAGGGGCGGAGGGTGGCCCTCTCCAACCTGGAGAAGGTGATCCACCCGGCGACCGGCTTCACCAAGGGCGAGTTGCTGCACTACTACGCGACCGCGGCTGACGCACTGCTCCCCCACCTCCACGACCGCCCGGTCTCCTTCCTCCGCTACCCGGACGGCCCCGACGGCCAGGTCTTCTTCGCCAAGAACGTGCCACCTGGTACGCCCGACTGGGTGAGGACGGCGCACGTTCCGCGCTCGGAGGGCCCGGCACGCATGGTCCTGATCCAGGACCTGGCATCGCTGATGTGGGCGGCGAACCTGGTGACGGAGTTCCACACCCCGCAGTGGCTGATCGACGCCCCGGGCCAGGCGGACCGTCTGGTCCTCGACCTCGACCCGGGCCCCCCGGCGACGGTCGTCGAGTGCTGCGAGGTGGCACTGTGGCTACGGGAGCGGCTGGCGGCGGACGGGGTGGAGACGTACGCGAAGACGTCCGGCTCGAAGGGCCTGCACCTCCTGGCAACCCCGGCGGCCCGCACCCCCTCGGGCGAGATCACGGCATACGCGAAGGAACTGGCGGTCGAGGCGGAACGCGCCCTCCCCCACCTGGTCGTCCACCGCATGAAGCGCAGCCTGCGCCCGGGAAAGGTCTTCGTCGACTACAGCCAGAACGCGGCCCGGAAGACCACGGCGACGCCGTACACCCTGAGGGCCCGCGACGAGCCGACGGTGTCGGCACCGGTGACGTGGGAGGAGGTGGCCGACTGCACGAACCCGGCCCAACTCACGTTCAGGGCACCGGACATCGGTCGCCGGCTCCAGAGGTACGGTGATCTGCTGGCACCCCTGCTGGGGAATTGACCGGCACGGAGAGGTCAGCTCGGCGTCACCCTCAGACCCGCCCCCAGGTCCCCCGATCCCGGGCCACCGCATGCAGCGCCTCCACGTCCGCCGGCTTCAGTACGCCCCCCAGTCGCGCCAGCCCCGACAGATCCGTGTCCTGGAGAACCCTGACCTCCCTCAGCGGAACCGTCACCCTCAGGTCGGCCGGACCTGCCAGGGCCAGGAGCGGGTGGACCTCGGCCGTCAGGGCGTACGAGGCCCGGTCGGCGTTCGCGCGCACCCGGCGCAGCAGTGGCCGGGGGTCCCGGCGGCCCAGGGACACCATCGGGTCGGCCACCAGAACCCGCTGTTTACGGGCGTACAGGGTGTGCACCGCGAACAGCCCGCCCGGGCCGATCACCAGGTGATGGACCCGGTCGCCCCCCGGTAACGGAATCGAGTGCAGAGTGTGCCAGCCCGCGCCCTCCAGCTCCTCCAGCGCCTCACCCACCGTCTGTTCCGCCGACAGCGCCCGCCGCCGGGGGTCGGCGCGCAGACGGTGGGGTGGGCCCGGATCGCGGTCCAGGGCGATCTGGAGGGCCTCGCCGGGGCGGTTGGGGGCCAGGTCGTCGTCGGGGTGGAGGGAGAGACGGGCCATTTCCGCGGGGGTCGGGACCGGGGGCGGGCCCACCGTCACCGGGCCCGTCAGGAACGGGCCCAGGGCCTCCAGTACGTCCCCTCTGAAGTCCTCGCTGAGCAGGTTGACCCGGGACGACTCACGGTCGTACCAGGCGATGTTGCGCCCGTCCGTCAGGCACACGTACAGCCGGTCGTGGCCTTGGCGCCAGGCCGGTACGACGCGCAGTCCGCTCATCCACCATCACCCCAATCCCCGCCTGACCATGGGAACAGGCGGGGTGCTGCGGGGGCAAGAACCCGGCTACCTTTGTAGGGAGTCGGGGCCGGAGTCGGGTGCCCGAGTGGGGGAGGCGGCGCAGTTGCGGACCCGCGGGAAGCAGCCCGACGTACCGGCTCCGGGCGAGCCGTGGAGCGAGATCGTGCCCGGGCTCTGGATGGGCGGACACGAGTTCACCAGGCGCCCGGGAGAGCTTGGATTCGCCGTCGTGCACGATGAGTTCGACCTGGTCATGACCCTGCTCAAGCTGCCCGGGTACGGGCCCGATCCCGGCGTCGAGCATCATGTGTGGTCCATCCCGGACGGCCCTCTCGACGGGACACAGCTCGCCGGTGTGATCCGGCTCGCCGAGGCCGTGTGCAGCGCGCTGGAGGACGGGCGCAAGGTGCTCGTGCGCTGCTACAGCGGGTACAACCGCTCGGGGCTGGTCGTCGCGCACGCCCTCGTCCACGACGGGCACAGCACCGACGAGGCGATCCGTCTCATCAGGTCCCGTCGCTCCCCCTGGGCCCTGCACAACCAGTTGTTCGTGGAGTACCTGCGCACGGGTCTGCCCACGGCCCGGCTGCTGGAGGAGCTGGCGGAGTAGGCGGAACCGCCGGTGCGGGCGGAGCAACCCGGCCGGAAATGCGACATCTCTCCGAATAAGGTGTGGTCCACGAGGCGACTGATCGACCATCGCCCTCCCCACCCGCCCCGGCCCGGACGCAGGAGTGCAGTGAACCCCAGCCGCGCCTCACACGTCTCCCGCGCCGCCCTCACCGTGCTCGCCCTCCTCACCGCCGCCTCCGCCTGCGGCGACGCCGGTGAGCTGCGCGGCGCCGGGCCGACCGCCACCGCAGTCAGCCCCGCCCGGCTCTGGCCCGACCTGCCCGCCGCCTCCAGCCCCGCCTGGGACTACGGCGAGGCCGAGACCGAGACCGTGAAGGGCGTCACCGTTCCCGGCGACGACATCCACAAGGTCGACCCGGTGGCCGTCGTACGGGCGGAGATCGCCGCCCACGCCGACATGTACACCGCTGACAACTCCCCCTACACCGGGACGGCCACCGGGATGGCGGCCTGCGGCCGGAACGGCGGCGCCGGTACCGGCGCCTGTCCCGTCCTCAAGGCCTACTACCGCGACCTCACCGGCGACGGCCGCGACGACATGACCCTCGGTTTCCGGCTGCTGCCGGGCAACGAGACGGCCGTACGCGTGTACACCTTCCAGCGGCACAGGCTGGTTCAGATCATGGCGAACGACGACGCCGTGACCGCCGTGGAGCTGGCCGGCCGGGCCGTGATCATCCGCTCGCCGTCGCAGATCCCGGGGTACGAGTACCGCGCCCAGTGGACCTGGGACGCCGACCAGAAGGCGATGCTGCTGACCCGGGACGAGTTCCTCCGTACCGGCAAGCCCGAGCGCGCCCTCTCCTCCCCCGCCGCCTCCTCCCCTGCGGCCTCCTCCTCCGCGAGCGCCCGATGAGGGTCGCGCTGCCCGGGTGGGCAGGGACCCTCGCCGTCAAGGCCGCGCTGTTCATCACCGTGATGTGCTGCGCCCTCGCCGCACTGCTCGGCGTCCTCGTGCATGTCTCTGTGACCCACCAGACCGTCGACCAGGCCCGCGACCGCGCCCTGTCCGGGCTCGTGGAGGCCACGGCCGCGTACGAGGCGGGGGACGCCCTGCGGCCCCACACCGGTATCGATCCCGAGGGTCTCCCCGAGTCGCTGCGGGCGCTCGCGCGGGCCGGGGACCGCGGCACGATGGTCACCGACCACGACGGGGTGCCGACGATGTGGGCGGCCGGACCGGCGGACGGCGGGCACGCCCTCGCCGTGGCGCTCGACTACTCGCAGAGCGCCCGCACGATCGACGGCCTCGACCGGGCCATCCTGTGGTCGTCGGGCCTCGCCATCGGCGCGACGCTGCTGGTCGGCGCGTTCGCGGTGACCCGGGTGACCCGCCGGCTGCACGCGACCGCCCAGGTGGCCCGCCGGATCAGCGCCGGCGACCTGGACGCTCGCGTCGGCGACGCCCGTACGCAGGACCCGAGCCGCCCGCCGGACGAGGTCGCCGCCGTCGCCGCCGCCCTCGACACGATGGCCGCCTCGCTGCAGCGGAAACTGCTCAGCGAGCAGCGCTTCACCGCCGATGTGGCCCACGAACTGCGCACCCCGCTCACCGGACTGCACGCGGCAGCCGAACTGCTGCCGCCCGGGCGGCCGACCGAGCTGGTCAGAGACCGGGTCGCCGCGCTGCGCACGCTCACCGAGGACCTGCTGGAGATCTCCCGGCTGGACACGGGCAAGGAGCGGCTGGAGGTCGACACCGAGGCACTCGGCGCCCTCGCCGAGCGGGTCGTACGGATCGTACGTGCGTCGGGAACCGCCGGGGCCGACACGGCGATCGTCGTCGTCCGTGACGCCCGCGTGGACACCGACCGGCGTCGGCTCGAACGGGTGCTCGGGAACCTGGTCGCCAACGCCCACCGGCACGGCCGTACGCCCGTGACGCTGACCGTCGACGGTCCGGTGGTGACCGTGCGGGACCACGGTGACGGCTATCCGGAGTACCTGGTGGAGCACGGGCCGCAGCGGTTCCGTACGGAGGGCGGGGCGACCGGACACGGGCTCGGGCTGACGATCGCGCTGGGCCAGGCGGAGGTACTGGGCGCCCGGCTGACCTTCGCCAACGTGCCGGAGAGCGAGGGCGGCGGCGCCCTGGCGACGCTCGCACTGGCGGAATCAAGGGGGCTCGCCACCAACGGCCCAGCATGACGGGCGCCTTACATGATTCGCTCCTAATGTGGCGATCAGTCAGCTCTGTCCGGACAAAGGAGCCCACATGTCACCGCGGACCACCCTGACCCGCCTCGTCATAACCGCCGCCGCCACCGCACTCTCCGTCGGCGCAGTCACCCCGGCACTCGCGAGTCCCGCCGACGACGACGGGGGCCAGCAGAACAGCGGCCACAGCTGGACCCAGCAGCAGAACAACCAGAACAACCAGAACGACAACGACAACAACGACGGGGGCCATCAGAGCAGCGGCAACTGGAACCAGGGGAACAACGACAACAACGACGGGGGCCATCAGAACGG